>CAMBZU010000012.1 GCA_945872355.1 Chitinophaga pinensis | reverse complement strand
CAGTTTACTCAAACTAAATTAGATACTACTTTGCAGATGCGTCAATCGCGTGATGATATGATTAACATGCAATTTGATTTACAACAAAAAGAAATTATTTTAGAACAATCGGCTTTTGAGCCGCCAGCCACCATTAGGCAAGCGCAATTGGATTTAGAAAAAAGCAAAAGAACTTATGAGCAAGCTAAAAAGAATTATTTTGTAAAGGAAAAGCAACTGGCTGCTAAAATGCAAGAGGTTTCAGCATCATTGAATCAAACCAACAATAAATTAGAAATGCTTAACAATGCGCTAGAGGAATTTACCGTGGTGGCGCCAAAAGACGGAATGGTTATTTATCAAAGAGAGTGGAATGGTAAAAAGAAAGGTGTTGGAAGTAGCGTGAGTCCATGGGAACCCACAGTGGCAACTTTACCTGATTTAAGCACCATGATTAGTAAAACCTATGTGAATGAAGTTGATATCAGAAAAGTAGAAATGAAACAAAAAGTAAAAGTTACACTTGATGCTTATCCTGATAAAAAGCTAACAGGCATTGTAACTGCTGTGGCTAATGTGGGTGAACAAAATCCAAAATCTGATGCGAAAGTTTTTGAAGTTAGCATTCAAATTAATGAGAAAGACACAACGCTGAGACCAAGCATGACCACTGGTAATAATATTATTGTTGGCAAACTAAAAAATGTATTATTTATTCCACTCGAAGCCATTCATCATGATGGAGATAGTCTTACTTATGCCTTTGTAAAAGATGGTTTATCATTTATAAAAAGAGAAATAAAGATTGGCCAAACCAACGAAAATAACGCTGTAGTTATAGCAGGACTTTCTAAAAGTGAAATGGTATATTTATCCCTACCTGAAGCTAAAGAGAAATTGCCTGTTGAAAAATTGAAGCGTAAAAAATAGGCCATGAACGAAAGGGTATATTTTAACTTTCAAATAGCTTTAGAAGCTATCAAAGCCAATAAATTTAGGTCATTGCTCACCGCCTTAGGAATTATTTTTGGTGTAGCAGCTGTAATTGCCATGTTGGCTATTGGAAGTGGTGCCAAGCAAGAAATACTCGAACAAATAAAATTGGTTGGTGTAAACAATATTGTAATTACGCCACTCAATGATCAAAATGAAGATAAGGTAGAAGACAATCAAAAGGAAGAAAAAAAGAAATTCTCGCCGGGCTTAAATTTGCTTGATGCAAAAAGTATCAAAGAGATTTTGCCTGATGTTGTAAGCATGAGTCCTGAAATAATTATTGAAACAAGTTTTGTAGCCGATGGCCTTGAACGCACTGGCAAGTTGATTGGCGTTGAACCTGATTTTTTTAAGATAACTAATTTTAATCTTGAAAAAGGTAAAATGTTTAATAACGAACAATTGCGATCGGGTGCACAAGTTTGTATCATAGGAAAATCTATTCAAACAAAATTTTTTAGCAAACAAGAAGCTATTGGTTCGTATTTAAAATGCGGCTCAGTATGGTTGAAAGTTGTTGGTATTTTAGAAGAAAGAAAAATAAGTAAAAACTCCATTCAAAATTTAGGCATAAGGGATTATAACATGGACGTATATACACCCTTGAAAACATTACTTATAAGATATAAAAACCGCTCCTTAGTTACAAAAGCCATGTTGAATGCAGCCTCATCACAAAATGAGGAAGAAGGTAAAACTGAAGAAAAAAAAACAGAAACAATACACCAAATTGACAGGTTGGTGATTCAAATGGGCAGTACTGATAAACTAGAAGCTTCCTCTGAAATAATTAGTAGGTTATTGCAAAGAAGGCATTACACCGTAACTGATTTTGAAATTACTGTACCCATCTTATTATTGAAACAACAACAAAGAACTAAAGATATTTTTAACCTTGTATTAGGCGCTATTGCTGGCATTTCATTGCTTGTTGGTGGCATTGGCATTATGAACATTATGTTGGCTTCTGTTTTAGAGCGTATTAAGGAAATTGGCATTCGGCTTTCAATTGGGGCTACTAAAAAAGATATTATTCAGCAATTTGTTTTTGAATCAGTTTTAATAAGTTTAGGTGGTGGCATAGCAGGTATTATTTTAGGAATTATATTAAGCAAGGTTGTTGCTGCCGTTGCAGATATTCCAACCATTATTTCTTTTTGGAGCATCATCATTTCTTTTGGTGTTGCGGCACTCACAGGTTTGATATTTGGTATCACTCCTGCAAAAAATGCCGCTAATCAAGACCCAATTAAATCTCTTCGTTATGAATAAATATAAAATATACTTTCAAATTCATTGCTTCAGATCGTTGGTTTTTAGCCTTATATTTTTATTGAGTTTAAGCGCATACGCTCAAATTAAAGATGTAACACTTACGTTAAAACAAGTCATCGATTTATCGTTGCAACAGTCGCCACAAGCCAAGTTAGCTGCCACATCTTTAAAAAATAAATATTGGATTTATAAAACATACAAAGCCAATTACAAGCCACAGCTCAGACTAAATGCTACTTTGCCTGAATTAACACGCTCTTATCAAAATGTACCACAAAATGATGGCTCTTATGCTTTTAGATTAAGAAGCGCCTCAACATCTTCGCTTAATTTTAATTTATCACAAAATGTAAATTTAACGGGAGGGCAAGTTTTTATAGGTAGTTCGCTCGACAGGTTAGATATTTTTGGAACAACAAATACAACAAGTTACTTGTCGAGTCCTTTTTTAGTAGGTTTTAATCAACCTATTTTTGGCTTCAACAGCTTAAAATGGCAAAATAAAATTGAGCCTTTGCGTTATGAAGAATCGCAAAAAGCATACAATGAAGACATGGAAAATGTTGCCATTAGGGCGGGTGAGCTGTTCTTTAATTTACTACTTGCACAAAACAATGTGCAAATTCAACAAAAAAATTTAGCTAATAATGATACTTTATATAAGATTGCTGTTGGTAGATATAATTTAGGTAAGATTGCTGAAAACGAATTGTTGCAAATGGAATTAAGTGTAATGAATGCGCAAACAAATTTAGCACAAGCCGCTTTAGATGTAGAATTAAGCAATCTTCAATTGAAAACCTACTTAAAATTTAAAGGCGATGAAAACATCATTTTACAAACGCCACAAGTGTTGCCTTTATTTGAAGTGAGTGAAAGTAAAGCTTTAGCTGAAGCGATTAATAACAGACAGCAAATGGTATCTTATAAGCGTCAACTATTAGAAGCCGAAAGTGAAGTGGCCAGGGCAAAAGGCGAACGTTTTAATATTAACCTAAATGCATCTTATGGATTAACACAAAGTTCGGCAGTGATTGAAAACGTGTATAGCAAACCTTTAGAACAACAAAGACTTAGGTTTGGTGTTGATATTCCAATTATAGATTGGGGCCGCGCAAATGCACAAATTCAAACAGCAATTGCCAATAAAGAACTTATTGAAACCCAAATGGAACAAGCAGAGCAAAACTTTAAACAAGAAGTTTACTTGGCCGTGAAACAGTTAAACATGTATCGTCAAAAATTATTAATTGCAATAAAATCTGATAGCATTACACAAAAGCGTTATGATATTACCATTAAGAGATATTTAATAGGTAAGATTGGTATTATTGATTTAAACATGGCTATAATTGATAAAAACCAAACAAAGCAAGATTATATTGCCGCACTAAGAACCTATTGGAATGCATACTTTGAATTGCGTAGAAAAACCTTGTATGATTTTGAACAAAACAAACCAATTATTTACGCCAATAATAAATAGCATTATTTTATTAATTTCGCCTTCTAAAAATTCAAGCATATGATAAGTATTATAGATCATTTAAATAGTTATAACCCACACATTATTAACAAACCATATGTAATTGCTGAGGCTGGCGTTAATCACGAAGGCAGTTTAGATTTGGCAAAAAGATTAATTGATGAAGCTGCTGAAGGTGGCGCACATGCCATTAAATTTCAATCATACAAAGCCGAAACAATTGCAAGTAAAGATAGTCCTTATTACTGGGACATCACCAAAGAGCCCACCAGAAGTCAGTTTGAGCTTTTTAAAAAGTATGATAAATTTTGGAAGGATGAATATTATAAATTAAAACTTCATTGCGACCAAGCTGGTATTGAATTTATGAGCACGCCCTTTGATGTTGAAAGTGCAATGTTCTTAAATGATATGATGCCTGTATACAAAATTTCATCATCAGATATTACCAATTTGCCATTCATTGAATTTATGTGCAAATTCAATAAACCTATCATATTATCTACAGGCTCTTCTTATGTTTGGGAAATACAACAAGCGCTCGAAACCATAGCAAAATATGGCAATCAAGTTTGCTTAATGCATTGTATTTTAAATTATCCAACGCCAGATGAAAACGCACATTTAGGTATGATTTTGGATCAAAGAGCATTATTTCCTAATGTAATTCCAGGCTATAGCGATCATACGCTTCCTAAAAAAATGGAAGTTTTAAAAATTGCTACTTTATTAGGAGCATCTGTACTTGAAAAACATTTCACACATGATAAAACTTTGCCAGGAAATGATCATTATCATGCCATGGACAAGGAAGATTTGAAGCACTTCTTTAATGAAATGGATTTTACTTTTAATGTGTTAGGTACTTTTAAAAAGCAACCTTTAGCCAGTGAAGATAAGTCAAGAGCTAACGCAAGAAGAAGTTTAGTGGCGCTTAAAAACATTAAAAAAGATGAAACAATTACCTATGAACATCTTACCTGGAAACGCCCCGCAAGTGGTATTTCACCTAAAGAAATCAATGTGGTGATAGGAAAAAAAGCCTTACGCGATATTGATGAAGATGAAGTGATGAAATGGAATATGCTGTCCTAAATAATGAGCAGCACCCAGAGTTTTACGGCCTTTAAAACTGAATTTTATGCTAAAGTTAAAGATTTTAGCATTTTTGATTGTGCAGAGTTTAATGCCATAAAAATTGTTTTAGATGGATTAAGGGTAAATTATATCAGCCGTGGGCCAGTTAAAACACCAATATTTGGGTCTTTAATAAAGTTTCAAATTGAAAAAAAACTTAAATCTTTAAAGGCTAAAGCTGCCGGAAAACAGCAATATTCAGTAAATCAACTAAACGCTTTAAAAAATAAAAAATACCTCATTAGCGATGATGGCCGTGTGGCAGTTGACGCTGCAGGAATGCCCCACTCCTATTACTTTACAACTTTAATGCAAGCGTTAAACAATAATGATTGTTTGCATATCATTGAAAAAAAGAGAAATGAAAAAGCGACTTTCGATTTAGATTATGAAGTGCTTACCAATACCTTTTTGCTGGCACCAATCAACAACGATGAAAAAAAACTAATTAATGATATTCGAATAACCTACACAAGAATTAGTAATAGCGGGCTTTTTAATGAAAGCGATTTACAAAACATTGCCTTTGCCTTTCAAAATTTTTTCAATAAGTACAAAATTTGGTCGAGCTTGCTTGCTGTTGTTAATCCGCAACAAATGTTTTGCATTGTGCATTATCATAATGAAGGTAAAATGCTTGCATTTAAAAGAAAAGGTATTAAAGTAATTGAGTTGCAACATGGCCTTATTGCTACAACAGATATTTTTTATGTGTTCCCAGCGCAAACAAAAAGTATTATTCATAAAGCGTTGTTTGCCGATGAAATTTGGGTTTATGGCAATTACTGGAAACAGGTTTTAGAAAAAGGTATGGAATACCTCCATAAAATAAAAGTGGCTGGCTATTATTTGTTTGATAACTTTAAAGGATATGAAGCCATCGAAAAAGAAATTGATGACTTTTCAGCAGGTAATAATTTAATAATCATTACCACACAAACAACAATGCATAAAGCATTTATTGCATATACACTGTGGTTGGTAAAAGATATTGAAACACGCAATTTGCCCTACAAAATTTTGGTAAAAACACATCCATTAGAAAAGCAGGAACATTATGCCATTTTACATCAAACAGCAGGTGTAAAAATGGTCAATCATCCATTGCCAGTGTTATTTAAAAAGACACAACTGCATATCACTATTTATTCTACAACTCTTTATGATGGCGCAAGAGCAGGTGTTTCAGGTTTTGCCTTGCACAACGAACAATACAAAGATTATATTCAAGAAATAATTCAAAGTGGTGTAGCACAACCTTTGGCTGAAAAAGAAAATCCAATTGATTTAGTTGCGCATTTAAAAACTGTTGATGCAGGTTTCTATTATAGCGAATTCAATATTCGTAATTTGATGAATTGATTTTAAGAATCACTATCAAAAGTTGTTGACGAAGTAAATAATTTAGCAAGTCTATTCCCACCAAAACTATTTTAAACAAAAAAACCCTTGAATATCAAGGGTTTTAATTCGTTTCTTGTGATCCCGCTGGGGCTCGAACCCAGGACCCCAACATTAAAAGTGTTGTGCTCTACCGACTGAGCTACAGAATCATGCTTTTTGTTTAAGCGGGTGCAAATATAGCAGCATCTTTTGGAGTGACAAAACTCATTTGCTTTTTTTCTTAAAATAATTCAATATTAAATACTATTCATTTGATTTACAAATATATAGATATCCTTAATTTTATGAATTAAAATTGTGAATAAAAAAAGAGTACTGCAATAGCTAATGTAAAATCAATTATAACCTTTTAAACTTCAATACATTGTATTATTTCAAAGCTTGATGCTCTTTTACATACATGATCAATTTCTTTAAATCACTTTCTAAACTTGTATAGGATTTATAAATTTCGTTGTATTGTGCGTCATAACGATTAAACGACATAAAATATGCATTGCCACTTAGCCTAATTTTATGTGCAATGCTGATTTTGGTTTTCCAATTATAAATTGGCAAGGCATACATTTCTTTTATAATGCTTTCTATTAATTGCTGCTTTAAGCGCTTCTTTTCAGCGGCTGATTGATTTTTATTGAGCTTCAAATAAAAATCTTCAAGCATTAGCTTCTTACGCAACAAAAATGTTTTTAAAATATCTTCTTCTTTATTTGCATCCAAATAGCTGCTCAGTTCAACGCTTTGCTTCCCATATTTTTGCTTAATAAATTGTAAAGCCCCCTGCTTACCAACAAAACTAGCGAAATTTTCATTAAAGTCAACATTGTTTGGTAAGTATAGCGTGGCATGTGTAAGTTCATGAATAATCAATGCTGCTAACGCTCCCTCATCATCATCAAGCATCGAAGACAATATAGGATCTGATAATATTCCTAAGGTGCTCCAAGCTGAAACCTTTCCAATATCAACATCTAAATGCTGCATTTTTAAAGGTATAGCCTCCTTAAAAGCCAAGTCATAATCAAAAAAACCTTTGTAAGAAACTTCTCCTAATAAAGGAAACTCCCACAACTGTTCTTTAAATTCAAAGGGCGCGCAGGCCGTAAGCATCCATAAAATTGGTTTCCCTTTTTGATCGTAATAGGTAGCATAATTGGCGGTTTTCTTTAATCCTAAATGCGCTTCTGCATACGTTTTTATTTCTTGAATTAACTCAATTTTTTGTTTTTGAGCTGCTGAAATTTTATTGCCATTTATTACCTCACTCACTTTTTCGGTATGATAAATTATTGACAATTGGCCTTTACCCTGGCGCAGTAAATAGACCCACATACCAACATTAAGCATAATATTTAAAACAACTACCAATAAAAGCAATTGCCATAAAAACAGGAGTGTGTATTTGATTCGAAGAGGCAATGGCATAATTTAATTGTGCAAATATCAATTAAACTTTGTTATTTACAGATTAAGCAAGTTAATTTGCAGCAAAATGATTTAAATTATGTTTTTTTGGTTGTCTAAAATTCTTAGTTTTTTAATTACTCCTTTAACATGGATTTTTATATGCCTGGCGCTTGCCCTGCTTTTAAAAAATCCTAAATTAAAGAAACGCTTTCTTATTGCTTCGCTCGCCTTGTTTATGCTTTTCACCAATTCATTCATTGCTAATATTGTTTTGCACGCTTGGGAAGTTCCAGCTGTTTCTCAAAAATCATTGCACAAAAACTATGAGGCCGCTATTGTGCTTGGTGGTGTGTCATTTTGGGATCATACTTTAAATAGAATTCAATTTAGCAGAAGTAGCGACCGCGTTTTTCAATCGCTAGAATTATATAAATTGGGTTATGTAAAAAAGCTCATTATTATTGGAGGTTCGGGAAGTATCGTTTATCCTGAGGACAAAGAGAGTATTGAAATTAAAGCTTATTTAGTGAATATCGGTTTTAAAAGTGAAGATATCATACTTGAAGATCAATCGAGAAACACCTACGAAAATGCAAAGTATACAAAGGTTTTGCTCGATTCATTGCACATGAAAGGTCCTTTTATCATGATCACTTCTGGCTTTCACATGAAAAGAGCACAACAATGCTATAAAAAATTTGGAATTGAATCAACGGCATACAGCACTGACAGGTATAGCGGAGAGTCAAGGTTTGAGCCAGATAAAATTCTTATCCCAAATACCTCATGCATTCAAGCTTGGGATGTTTTACTACACGAGTTTTTTGGATTTGCTGTGTATTATTTTTCGGGCTATTTATAAGCAAGATATTGCAACATCTGGATAATCGGTAATAATAGCATCAACGCCCCAGGCAAGCATTTTTTTTATATCTTTAATCTCGTTCACAGTAAAGGCAAACACCTTCACTTTTTCTGCCTTCAATTGAGCTATTTGTTCAGCATTTAAATAAATATAATGGCTTGCTAAAATGCTAGGTTTAAAGCCAAGTTCCTCAATATGAATAAAGGGGTCTTGTGCATCTTCTATTAATAATGATAAAGGGATTAAATTATTCATTTTGAAAATAGTATTCAATAGCTGTTTATCGAAAGATTGAATAATTACCCTGCTTTCAATAGGAAATGAAGCGATTACATTTAGCACTAACCTTGCATAAACCTCATAATCCGGTTGCACTTTTCCAATCAATAGCGCATCGCTTTTTATTTCAATATTATAAACAATTGGTTTTCTTTTACTTTCATAACAAGCCAACTCAATGGTTTGAATAACTTCTGACAACAGCGGTTTATATGCTTTTACTGTTTTTAATTGAGGATAATCAGGATGAGCAAGTAAGCCACAATCAAAGGCGCTTATTTCCTTATAGCTCATTTGATAAATTAATAATACGGCTTCTTCTTTTTTAGTGATGGGCTGCAAATTGGGCCACAAACATTTTTTATGATGCATATAAGGCTCATGCGATACTAGCACTTGATGATCTTTTGAAACTACAACATCTAATTCAATGGCTTCAATATCAAAGCGCAAGGCATGTATAAAACCTTCAATGGTGTTCTCTGGAAAGTAGCCCCTACATCCTCTGTGACCGTGTATTTCAGATTTTTTATTGTTTAGCACAATTAGTCTTATATTTGGGTCTAAATTAAACAAAGATTTTAATGGCAGTTGTTAAACCTTTTAAAGCAATTTTACCCACTAAAGATAAAATTCATTTAGTAGCAAGTAGAAGTGTTGATTCCTATAATTCATTTGAGTTAAGATATAAAATTCAAAACAATCCTTATTCTTTCCTACGCATTATAAAACCAGAATTTAACGACACTAAAAAAAACAAGCCAAATTCACCCGAACTATTAAAAAAAATAAAACAAAATTTTTTAGATTTTCAACAATCCGGCGTTTTTGAAACTTCAAATGAAGAGGCTTTTTTCATCTATCAGCAAATAAAAGAAAATCATTCTTACTCAGGTATAATAGGGCTTTCATCCATCGATGATTATTTTAATGGTGTCATCAAAATTCATGAGCAAACAATTACTGATCGCGAAGAAAAATTGATGCATTACCTAGAAGTGTGCGATTTTAATACAGAGCCTGTGCTCATCTGTCATCTCGAAAATGAAAATATTAACCAAGCCATTTCAACAACCAAAAAAAATGTGCCGCACTTTGATTTTACAACCGCTGATAAAGTGCGTCATAAACTTTGGAAATTGACTAATGAAGATCTTATCGCCCAAATTCAAAAAGGTTTTGTTGAGCTAGGTTCAATTTATATTGCCGATGGCCATCATCGCTCTGCTTCTTCATCGCTTTTAGGGAAATACCGAAGATTGCAAAACCCAAATTATACAGGGAATGAACCTTTCAACTATTTTTTATGTGCCTACTTTTCTGAATCACAATTGCATATTTACGACTTTAACAGGGTTGTAAGTGATTTAAATGATTTATATGAAATAGATTTCCTTGAAAAAGTAAAAGAAAAATTTGTTATTATTGAAAAAGGTGAAGAAATTTACAAGCCAAATCAATTGCATAATATGAGCATGTATTTAGGTGGGAAATGGTATTCATTAACTTTAAAAAATCAATTTATGAATGACCAAGACCCAGTTGGAGGATTAGATGCTGCTTTACTTTCAGAACATATACTCTCCCCTATTTTAGGCATTCACGATTTAAAAACCGATAAAAGAGCAATCTTTGTAAATGGTACTAAAGGAATGGAAGAATTAAAAAATCACGTAGATGGTGGTAAAATGAAAGTGGCTTTTGGCCTTTTTCCAGTGGTAATGGAGCAATTAAAAAAAATTGCCGACAATCATTGCATCATGCCTCCAAAAACTACTTATATTGAACCCAAATTAAGAAGTGGAATGTTAGTTTATTCCTTAACTCAAAATTAAAGTTTATTTTATGAAATTTAATAGCATTAAATATGGAGCTTTAGCTGGTATACTGTGTGGCGCAATGATGACTACAGCTTTTTATGCAGGCGTAAGTACACGAAATAATCGTTATTTAACACTTGGCTTTATAATTCTAACTTTTGCCAGCTCCTTTGTAACAATTTATAAAGAAAAAAAAGATAAAGATGGCGAAATCGATTTCAAAAGATCCCTTAAAATTGGAATTTCTGCCGCTTTGTTGTGCGCCATCGTATTTTCAGGGTTTACTTTTTTTTATTACACAGTAATGAACCCTAACTATGCAACTAAATATTTAGTTGATATTGAATTATCTCTTAAGCAAGCTGGCAAAGCAGGCGCCGAACTTCAAAATGAAATGAATCTTTGGCGCGAAGACATGTCGCCCAAAAATCAAACAACAAAAACTTTATTTGGCATTTCAGTAATATCCTGCATTTTTGCCGCTATCAACGCACTTATTTTATGTAAAAAAGATTAAACTAAATGATTAAATTCTCTCCCCCGCACATCGATCAAGAAATAATTGATGAAGTTGTAAGTGCCCTAAAATCAGGTTGGATAACCACTGGACCGCGCACTAAACAATTCGAAAAAAACATTGCAGCCTATTGCGATGCACCAAATGTGCTTTGCCTAAATTCGGCTACCGCAGGTTTAGAAATTATACTCAGATGGTTTGGTGTTGGCCCAAACGACGAAGTTATTGTACCTGCATATACTTATTGCGCCACCGCAAATGTGGTGATGCATTGCGGTGCAAAATTAGTTTTTGTTGATGTAAATCAAAACGACTTCAATATTAATATCGAGCAAATAAAAAAGGCAATTACTCCAAATACTAAAGTAATTATGCCTGTAGATTTTGCAGGGCTGCCATGCAATTATGAGGCTATTATTGCTTTAGTTAATGCGCCTGAAATAAAATCGTTATTCAAAGCCAATACAAGCGATCAAGAAAAATTAGGTCGTATACTTATCCTTAGTGATGCTGCACACTCTTTTGGTGCCACTGCGAATGGTGTTCGTACCGGTGCCCTATGCGATGTTTCTGTTTTTTCTTTCCATGCTGTTAAAAATTTAACCACCTCCGAAGGTGGCGCAGTAGTATTTAATTTGCCAGCACCTTTCAATAATCTCGAAATATACAATGCACTTTGCATTAAAACATTGCATGGCCAAAATAAAGATGCACTCGCTAAAACTCAAAAAGGAAATTGGAAATATGACATTGTAGAACCAGGCTATAAATGCAATATGACTGATATTTCGGCAGCTATTGGTCTTGTTGAATTAGCAAGATACGATGCAATGATTCTACCAAAGAGAAAACATATTTGTGAAACTTATTCAAAAATTTTGGGTGAACAAGCATGGGCACAATTGCCTATTTTAAAAGAGAATGACAGAGAAACATCTTATCACTTATATCCTCTCAGAATTAAAAATATTACCGAACCACAGCGCGACGCTATCATGCAAAAAATATTTGATGCTGATGTTGCTGTCAATGTGCATTTTATTCCTGTGCCAATGACTTCCTACTACACAAGCATTGGTTATAATATTGCCAACTACCCCGTAACCTATAAAAACTTTTCTTGCGAAATTTCTCTTCCAGTGTTTATTGACTTAACTGAAGATGAAATTGTTACAGTTACCACTGCCGTTATCAATGCAGTTAATATGGTTATCCAACAATAATTATAACAGTGGCAAAAAGAACTTTCGACATCTTATTTTCTTTCATTGGATTAATTTGTATTGCACCTGTTTTTCTTATCTTATTTATACTCATAGCTGCAGATTCAAAAGGTGGTATTTTCTATAAACAAGTGCGCATAGGTAAAAATTTAAAGCCTTTTAAGCTGTTTAAGTTTAGATCGATGTATACCGATGCCGATAAAAAAGGCCTACTCACCGTAGGAAATAATGATAAGCGAATTACTAAAATTGGCTATTATCTAAGAAAGTATAAATTAGATGAATTACCTCAATTAATTAATGTTTTTATTGGTAACATGAGTTTTGTAGGCCCAAGACCTGAAGTAGAAAAGTATGTTAAACTATACAATAATGAACAACTAAAGGTATTCAATGTAAAGCCAGGTATCACCGATTGGGCCTCTATTCAATACGTTAATGAAAATGAATTACTAGCTAAAAGTAAAAACCCCGAGAAAACTTATATTGATGAAATCATGCCCGCAAAATTGAAACTCAATTTAGCCTATGTAAATGATAACAATATTTTAGTCGATATTAAAATAATACTTTTGACCATCAAAGCTATTTTTTAGTTCAATTGGTTTAATGTGGTTAAAATAAAATAAAATAAATGCACGAAATTTTCAAGAGCCATAATAACAATTCAAAAATTTTAAAGCACTTCCTTCTTTTATCGCTGCTTGCGTTAATTTATGGAATAATTTATCACGTTTTTTATTGTTCCTATAGCTTCGCATTAATGCTAACTTTTTTTTCATTTGCTTTTATTGTTGCACTATATTTCAACCACAATAATAATTTTAACATAGCAAAACACATTTTACTCATTTCAACAAATCTGCTCATTTTATTAGCTACATTAACAATTGGTATAAGCGCCGGCATCTATTTTTTTTTCTTTCCAGTTGTTGCAGCTTATTCTTTTTTATTAAATCTAAAAAATAAAAAAGAGCTCCTATTTTACTCCATTTTTACCATGTTTCTTTTTTTATTGGTTTTAATTGATTTTAAAGTGTTGCATTTTATGAAGGTCCCAATAATTGATCAATTAAATAGTCAATTTGAAATTGTTGCATTCCTATCGTTTTTATTGGTAATTTATCAAACTTATCTTTATATAAGTGATAGAGATCAAAAGCAAAATCAACTTTTTAAAATGATTAATGACATCAAAGCTTCTGAAAATAAACATCTTCAAGATCTTAAAGATAAAGAAATATTGCTTGCTGAAGTGTATCATCGTGTAAAAAATAACTTATCTGTGGTAAGCAGTTTAATTAATTTACAGATGAACACCATTGAACATGAATTTACAAAAAATGCTTTAATGGATTGCAAAAACAGGGTCAATAGCATGGCCATGATTCATCAAAAATTTTATGAAGGAAAGAAATATGCTAAAATTGATTTTAAAGCCTACATTAATGATTTAGTGGACGAAATTAAACATGCTTACAACATAAAAAATAAAAAAATCGCAGTTAATTCGTATATCGATACTCACTTAAATTTCGATTTAAACATTGCTATTCCTTGTGGAATTATTTTGAACGAATTAATTTCAAATTCCTTTAAACATGCATTCAGCAATCAAGATACTGGCAAAATTGATGTGTATATTGAAAGAGAAAATGATCTTTTTTTAATGCGTATAGTGGACAATGGTATTGGTTTCGAATTCAAAGATAAAATTGAATCAAGCAATTCATTGGGCTTAATTTTAATTCAATCGCTTGCGGAACAATTAGATGGAACATTCCAGTTTTATGGAAATAAAGGAACCGATTTTAGAATGCTTTTCAAAAGCGCTATTAAATAGTATTTCTAGTAAAATATACATCATAAAAATCTTGTGTATTAAAATTTTCCTGATTTGCTGGTAAAGCAATAAAAGCATTAACTTCCGCTAAATTCGTTAAATCTCCTGAACCATTGCCCAAATAAGGTGTCGCCATTAAATTTCTATCGCTAGTTTGTTTTACTTTAGCTTGCATAAAATAAGTGTATGCGGGTTTAAAATTTATTTCTTTATCAACTTTGCATTTGAAATGTATTCTTTTAATGCCTTGTTGTTTATCAATAAAAGGAAGCAAATAAACATAAGTGCACACCGCAGCAGATACAGGATTGCCTGGCATCGCAAAAACTAAACATTGTGCTTTCCTGCCAAACCAAAAAGGCTTAGCTGGCCTTTGTGCAACGCCATGAAATAATTTAGTAACACTTAAGTTTGCCAAAATTGCAGGTATAAAATCTGCCTTTCCTTTAGAAACAGCGCCTGTTAACACAATAATATCATACTGTTGCAAACACTTTTCCAATAGTTCTTGCAATTGTCCTAAGTCATCTCTCCTCAAAAAACTATCGCAGTCAAATCCTTGTGCGCTCAACACGGCAGCAATCATCAAATGGTTGCTTGCTCTTATTTGATAAGTACTTGGCGTTTCATTAATATTGGTGAGTTCGTCTCCTGTAGCTATAACAACAATGCTTAATTTCTTGTATATAAATACTTTTTGCATGCCAACAGTTGCTAATAAGGCAATATCAGTGGCTCCAATAACTTGTCCTTTTTGAAGTATGATGTCTCCTTGTTTTTTATCGCTGCCAAGCACATGTATATTTTGACCTTGCTTCACATCAACATCACTTAACTCAAATACCTTTTCCTTGTTTGAATTAATACTTTCATTTAAATCTTCATAGCGTATAATGGTATCGCAACCATTAGGCAAAACAGCTCCTGTCATTATTTCTACACATTCACCAACTTTCGATATTGTTGTTGTTTCCTGACCTGCATATTGCGTTTGCACAACAATCCAACTTCTTATTCCTTGTGTATAATCTAAAAAATGAATTGCAATGCCGTCCATTGTTACCCTGTTAAAAGGAGGCATAGCGCTTTCAGCAACAATATCTTCAGCCAATGTACATCCCATACTTTTTTCAAAATCAACCTCCTCAATCTTACGAACAAGTTGCTGATTAAAAATAATATTCTTTGCCTCTTCTACTGTTATCATGATTATTACCGCTAATTTATATCAACAAATATTCAATAAAAAATCAGGCAATCAAAATCATACTATTTTTACTTTGTTTTTTTTTATATTTTTACAACATGTCTAAAAAAGAATTGACTCACGTTGGTGCCAATGGCATGGCCGAAATGGTTAATATTGCCAACAAGGAAATAAGTTTAAGAACTGCTAAAGCAAGTGGTATAATTTTTTTACCTCCCGCCATTTATCAGTTAATTGATAACAATGAAATTGTTGCTGCTAAAGGCCCCGTATTTAATACAGCCATTATTGCAGGCACCATGGCGGTTAAAAACACAGCTTCAATCATACCCTTTTGTCATGTTATATTAATTGATAGTTGTAAATTTAACTTTGAATTTGTTGCAGAAAAAAATCATGTGATTGTAAATTGTACAGTAATTACCAATGGAAAAACAGGTGCAGAAATGGAGGCCCTCACAGGTGTTTCGGTGGCTTGCTTAACTATTTATGATATGTGCAAGGCCATTTCTCCTTTAATGGAAATCAAAAACATTCAGCTAATGCATAAATCAGGAGGAAAAAATGATTTTGAAAGAGCAAAATAATCATCATCATCACCAAACAAACCGAGCCACTCATAGCAATGAAATAGGTATTTGGGGCATGGGTTGCACTGCCATGCAACAACTTTATGATTTTATTTGCGAATCGAACCCAAAAAATAAAATTGGATATTATGATGTTAAACATATTGAAGAACCGCTAAAAAACAGCACTTCATTAAACTTTAATAATGTAACATTGCAGCTACAGCAAAACATTGAATCCTATCATATAAATCAATTTTTTAATGCTGCCGATCTTGTTATTGTGAATGGCAATCATCATCACGCAAATAATATGCTTTTAATTTTAGAAGGTAAAAAAGCCTTCAAACCAAATGCTGAGCATATTTTAAAAACAAGTACAATATTTTATAATGAACAAACAGCCACATTAGCAAATGAATTGGCTGCTGAAAACAATCAAATTAAATTGATACTTGGAAGCGATTTCGAAACAATCAATCAATATATTCAAAAACATATTCAACAAAATGAAGCTTCTATTATTGGTTTAATTTTAACGGGTGGCGAAAGCACTCGCATGAAGCAAAACAAGAGTTTAATTGTATATCATGAGGAAGCGCAATGGCTGCATTTATATCATTTGTTACAAAGTAAATGTGCAGAAACTTTTATTTCAAGCACCAAAAAAAACGCGCAACTATTTCAAGAAAAACCCATCATCACCGATACTTTAACTGGCTATGGTCCTTTATCAGGAATTTTATCTGCCTTGTTAAAATTTAAAAATAAGGCTATTTTAGTTTTGGCTTGCGATTTACCTTTATTGAATGAAGAAACCATCAATCAGTTAATCAATGAAAGAGATCCTACAAAAATGGCTACTACTTTTTTAAACCCGGATAGTAACTTTTTAGAACCACTTATTACTATTTATGAACCAAAGGCGTTGCAAATTATGTTATCAATGTTAGCACAAGGATACACTTGTCCGCGAAAAATGTTAATGCAAAATGATGTCAAGATTTTAAAACCATTAGCAGCTCATACCTTACAAAATATCAATCATCCACAAGAAAGAGATCAACTATTAGAAACACTAAAAAAAACTGAAAAATTATGACCGTAAACGTATTGTTTTTTGGTGCCTTGGTTGAAGTCACTAAAGTTTCATCTATGCAAATAAATGAGATCACAAATAGTGAAGAAATCATTGAAATACTCCACAAAAAATTTCCTTTGTTATGTCATTACAAATTCAGTGTGGCACTCAATCAAAATTTTTTGACAGATGCTGCTCCACTTAAGGATGGCGATGAATTAGCATTGATGCCCCCTTTTGCAGGAGGTTAATATCATATTAAAATGGAATTAACAACAATTGAAAAAGAGAGGTATGCAAGGCAAATAGTGCTTGCTGATATTGGTCTTGAAGGTCAACTGAAATTAAAACAAAGTAAACTTTATGTTATTGGTGCTGGCGGCTTAGGAAGCTCGCTCCTACTCTATTTGGCAGCTTCTGGATGTGGTGAAATTATTATCATTGATGGCGATCATGTGCAATTGAATAACCTTCAACGTCAAATTATTTTTAATCAAAATGATATTGGGGTCAATAAAGCAGAGGTAGCAAAAGCAAAATTACTGGCCTTAAATGAACAAATTAAAGTAACAGCTTTTCCGCAATTTATTACAGCAGAAAACATCAATACTGTGCTTCAGGAAAACTCGTTAATTGCAGATTGTAGTGATAATTTCAAAACCCGATATTTAATCAATGATTATGCTGTGGCCAACAATTGTGCCTTTGTAAGCGCAGCAGTTTACAAGCATCAATTACAATTTGGGGTGTATAATTTTCCTTATCATGAAAATAAAAGAAGTGCCACTTTTAGATGTGCTTTTCCCGAGCAAAACATTGAAGATATACAAGACACTTGTGCCCAAACTGGCGTTATTGGCGTGGTGCCTGGTATTGCAGGAGTTTTTATGGCCAACGAAATCATTAAAATAATCACACACTCAAAAAGTGTTCAATACAATAAATTAATGCTTTTAGACTTACATCTACTCGAACTAAAACATATCAACATCAACAGAAAAGTAGGCATTTAATAAGCAAACATGAAAAATATACAATTCATTGAAGGTCCCTTATCAACAAGCATAGTGAGTGAATTGATTGAACAAAATAAGTTACAACTAAGCACGGGTGCCTATACAATTTTTTGCGGTCAAGTGCGCGCCGATCAAGTTGAACTGCAAAAAGTAATTGGCATTGAATATACCATCTACGAAAGTATGGCCAACAAAATTTTAAATGAACAACTTGATAAATTAAAGTCAACTTTTCAAATACAGCGCATCAATGTAATACACAGTAAAGGTTTTGTGCCAGTTGGTGAGCTTTCGGTAATTCTATTCATAACAGCTGCACATCGCAATCAAGCTTTAGAAGCACAGCAAGCTTTGTTACCTATCATTAAATTTGAAGTCCCAATTTGGAAAAAAGAAATACTACAAGATGCCAGCAATCGCTGGGCTTGATAATTATTTAAAAGCCAAATAATACCAAATAGGCTTTATGCATGAATCATTTGGGAGAAAATCCCTTTTCATTAGCAATAATCAGTTAACAGGTATCTTTATCCCCGATTCCGTTTTATGAATCTACTCAACTTTGTCCTTGCTTGGCGTCCCCGCCAAACAAAACGTACTCTCACCTAACAAGTCTTTTTCATCAACAAAAAACCCTTCAAAACTATCATGAGTCATTGTCCTTGCTTGGCGTCCCCGCCAACCAAAACGTCCCCTCACCTAACAAGTCTTTTTCATCAACAAAAACCCGTTCAAAACTATCTTAAAAATTTTATTCCTTTTTAATACCTTTACCAAACACAAAAATGGTAACAATAATTCCGTTTTTAAGCGTAAAATCAAGGTAAAATGGCAGAAGAAGAACAAGACCCACTCAACGAAGGGGAAATCAACGATAACGAAAATAAAGATATTCAAAACATTTTGCCGGTGAGCGGAATGTTTCAAAACTGGTTTTTAGATTATGCCAGTTATGTAATCTTAGAGCGCGCTGTGCCGGCCATTGAAGATGGACTAAAACCAGTTCAAAGGAGAATTTTACATGCCATGTATGAGCTCGAAGATGGCCGCTACAACAAGGCTGCAAACATCATTGGGCATTGCATGAAATATCACCCGCATGGTGATGCTAGCATTGGCGATGCCATGGTGCAATTAGGTCAAAAAGATTTATTAATTGATTGTCAAGGTAACTGGGGAAATATCCTTACGGGCGATAGCGCTGCCGCTTCACGTTATATTGAAGCCCGTTTAAGTAAATTTGCTTTAGAGGTTGCTTTTAATCCAAAAACAACCGTTTGGCAATCATCTTACGATGGCAGAAATAAAGAACCCGTTTCATTACCAATGAAATTCCCGCTCTTACTTGCACAAGGTGTTGAAGGTATTGCTGTTGGTTTGGCTTGCAAAATAATGCCCCACAATTTTATTGAACTCATTGATGGATCAATAGAAATTTTAAGAGGGAAAAAGGTGCATCTTGTGCCCGACTTTCCAACTGGAGGTTTAGCCGATTTTAGTAATTATAACGATGGTTTAAGAGGCGGGAAAATAAGGGTTAGAGCTAAAATAAATCAACTCGATAAAAAAACATTAGTCATTACTGAAATACCTTTCTCAACTACAACAGGTAGTTTAATGGAAAGTATTGTTTCTGCAAATGATAAAGAAAAAATTAAAATCCGAAAAATAGAGGACAATACAGCCGAAAATGTAGAAATAATATTACATCTGCATCCCGGTATTTCGCCTGATAAAACTATTGATGCTTTATATGCATTCACAAATTGTGAAGTTTCTATTTCGCCAAATGCATGCATCATTGAGCAAGATAAACCTCGTTTTGTTGGGGTCAATGAAATGCTGAAGTTGTCTACTTTTAAAACCCTCGATTTACTTCGTCAAGAATTAAATATTAGAAAAGGTGAAATTGAAGAAGCTTGGCATTTTTCTTCACTTGAAAAAATATTTATCGAAAAAAGAATCTATCGCAACATCGAAGAAAGCGAAACTTGGGATGCTGTTTTAGCCGCCATTGACAAAGGATTAAAGCCTTATAAAAAACTATTCAAAAGGGCAATTACCATGGAAGATATTGCCCGTCTTACCGAAATAAAAATCAAAAGAATTTCTAAGTTCGATGGTTTTAAAGCCGATGAGCACATCAAGAATTTGGAAGAAGAATTGTTATTGGTGCAACATCATCTCGATCATATTGTTGATTTTGCTATTGAATATTTTAAAAACCTAAAAAAGAAATACGGAAAAGGGCGCGATCGCAAAACAGAAATTAAAGCATTTGAAGTAATCAATGCCACAACTGTTGCTGTAGCTAACGAAAAACTATATGTAAACCGCGAAGAAGGTTTTGCTGGTTTTAACATGAAAAAAGATGAATATGTTTGCGATTGCTCTGATATTGATGACATCATTGTTTTCAGAGAAGATGGCAGCATGACGGTCTCAAAAGTGAGCGACAAAGCCTTTGTAGGAAAGGGCATCATTTATATCAATGTGTTCCGAAAAAATGATGAACGCACCATTTATAATATGATTTATAGAGATGGCACAAAAGGTAAATCTTTCATTAAAAGGTTTGCTGTAAGTGGCGTTACACGCGATAAAATTTATGATTTAACTAAAGGAAATAAAGGATCTGAATCGCTCTATTTCACCGCTAACCCTAATGGTGAAGCAGAAGTAGTGACCATCATTCATAAGCCATTGCCAGGTATTAGAAAGCTGCAATTCGATTTCGATTTTGGAACTTTAGCTATTAAAGGCCGCAATAGTCAAGGAAATACCTTAACCAATTATGGTATTAAAAAAGTTCTCCTCAAAGAAAAAGGTTTAAGCACACTTGGCGCAAGGTTAATTTGGTTTGATGATACTATTCATCGTTTAAATATTGATGGTAGAGGAGCGCTCCTAGGGCATTTCAGTGCTGATGATAAAATTTTATGCATCACACAATCTGGCCACTATCGTTTAATCAATTTCGACTTAACAAACCATTTTGATGAAGACATGATTTTGATTGAGAAATTCAATCCCGAAAAACCTTTAGCTGTGGTTTATTTAGATGGTGAAAAGAAAGAGTATTATGCCAAACGTTTTTTAATTGAACTTACTGATAAAAAAACACTGTTCATTAGCGAAGCTGAAGGTTCTCGACTTGAAATTGCCACAACGCTCAAAACACCTGTTATTGAACTTAAACATCAGAAAAAGAAAAACAACGAAATTCCTGATCAACAAATAGATTTGAATGAATTTATTGGGGTAAAAGGACTTAAAGCAAAAGGAAACAGATTAACTACTCATCCTATTAAAGAAATCAATAACATCAGCCAGCCTGATCCTGTAGAACCTAAAATTGAAGTAGAAGCTGATGAACTCATTGCACCTGAAAGTGGCGTTGAAATTGATTATGACAGATTGGAACAACTAAAAAATATTCGTCAAAATTTAGACAATATGGACACTCAAATGACGCTTGACCTTTAATCGATAGCATGCCCGTTTTTATTGATCAAATGTTGCGCAAAGTTGAAATTAATACTAAGCCACAGCGAATCATTTCTTTAGTACCATCTCAAACCGAATTGCTTTTCGATTTGGGTTTAGATAATGAAGTAATTGGCATTACTAAATTTTGTATCCATCCTAAACATTGGCTAAAAGAAAAAAACATTGTGGGCGGTACTAAGCAATTAAATTTAAATAAAATAGTAAGTATAAAACCCGATTTAATTATTGGTAATAAAGAAGAAAATAGTAAAGCCGATATTGAAATATTGATGCAACAATATCCAGTTTGGATGAGTGATATCAATAACTTAGCGCAGGCTCTACAAATGATTGAAAGCATTGCAACAATCACACATAAAACTCAACATGGAATGCTGTTGAACAACAAAATAAAGGAAGAATTTAATCATTTACAACATCCTATTCATACAAAAAAAAGAGTCGCCTATTTTATTTGGAATGAGCCATTGATGGTAGTCGGAGAAAATACTTTTATCAATAATTTATTAGAAAAAATTGGATTGGTGAATGTATTTGCAGCCGATATCAAATCAAAGCAAATAAGTTATCGCTATCCACAAATTACAGTGGCTGAATTGCAAGCTGCCTCTCCCGATATTATTTATCTTTCTTCAGAACCATTTCCTTTTAAAGATAAGCATGTGCAGCAGTTTAAAGCCATTTGCCCTTATGCCGAAATTAAAATTGTGGATGGAGAAATGTTTAGTTGGTATGGCTCAAGATTAGCCAAAGCACCAACTTATTTTAAAACTTTAATTGCATAAAAAAAGCCCTGCAAATAATGCAAGGCTTTTTTATAAATCTTCAAAAATATTATTTCACAACTTCAAATTTACCTGTGTGATAATTACCGCTTGCAGCATTACTCATTTTAAAGAAGTAAAAACCAGCAGGCATTTCATTTGTATTCATTTTAATACTACTTTCTAAACCACCTAAGTATGCAGATTTAATCAACTTCCCAGCGATATCAAAAATTTCAATGGTAGAATTTTTGCGTATATGGTTCAAGTAAAAAGCGTCACTTGCAGGATTAGGATACATAGTTACAGGGATGCTTGTATTTTCTGATTCACCAACCAACACAATTGGATCATAATAACTGGCTTCAATAACCTGTGATGTGAAAGGATTAACAGCTACTGCCATAAGTATACAATGTGAGTTGGCATGCACAAAATAATAAGTAATTGTTGTATCATGAATACTTACAGTATCAGGTATAAATGCTATATCATAATTAGTACTATCAATTTGATAGGTAAAATCTTTTATTCTCAGTACATTATTAAAGGTGCCAAATGGAGTGGTTAAAGTTCCTGCAGCATCAGCATTAAAATCTTGTATAAAGGAATTACTTGCTGAAACATTAATTGTAATTGGGGGCGATGGCGGAGGAGGTGAAAAAGAAAATTGAAGTTCAAATCTTGCATTATTTAGTCTATTATCATTTAATGAAAATGGAGCAGGAATTATCAATCTATCTGGATTATAATCAAGAGTATTTAATGATAAACCTAAAGTAGAATCTTCAATTACACCTTGCTGATAAATTCCATCTAAATATAAACCCGTAGCATTAGATTTTATAAAAGTTGCAGTGGAATCAGCAGGATTGTTATTAATTATCGCAAAAGATGCACCCGAAAAATTAGAACTAACATTCATGTATGAAGGTGCATCTGAAGGCGACCTAAAAAGAATTGCACTTGTATCTCCAACATTAAAAGAAGTACCGTAATTCCATGTTTGACCAGCACCTGCGGGACTAATGGTTACCAAACTGCCAGTTGTATCAATAAATTCAACCCAAACTTCGCCAACATTTGGAAAATTTGCAGAGCTAATTGTTTGCGATTGTACCTGATTAAAGGCAATTCCTAAAATAAAAAGAGTAAAGATTTTTTTCATTATTATGTACATTGATTAGTGCTGTAAATATAATAAAATCATATTAAGCTATTAGTTCGATAGTTCAAGTCAAAAAAAATGATTAAATAATTCAAAAAAAAAGCCTGTCAAAAAAAAATTCGACAGGCTCATGCTATGTATTTAATTCTTTTTTAATAACTATTTATTAGTGTTTGTGCTGTTCCTCCCAATGGCGTCCAACTTACTTTATAACCATAAGCACAAGTTAATGTTGAGGGATCTCCATTTTGATTTACACCTAACTGCAATCCTAAATTATAAATTCCAACCTGATGTGATAAATTACCAGAGATGGGGCGCCAAAATCCACAATATGAATTTGAAACCCATGGCGACTGATAATAAGTTTGAAAAATTTGACCATTTCTATTAGTTCCCCATGAGTCTGTATTTGAAATATTGTTTCTTATGGTATCGCCATTTGAGGTAAACTTAACATAACCATAAGGAATTCCCGGAGTAACATTGGCTGCAATATAATCCCAAGTGCTGGTTCTTGCACTATTCCATGTCGCTTGATCTCCATTTTCAAAAGTTACATTTACGTTTAATGCTCTTTCTTGAAACTTAAAATTGCTCACACTGGTTAAGAACGTAAACCAATTAATTCCATTTACGTTTTTTAAAGTTTTTACACCGTTAAACTGAATTGATTTATTGTTGCTTAATTTGATTATTTTAAAATTAATGTAAGTGAGTTTTAAAACAGCGCCAACATTTTTCCAACTATTGCCGTTGATTAATTCGACTTTAATTTGCCCTCCACGCGTTCTGGAAGGACTAAAACAAGGTGTTGATCCATCAAAATTATAGAATAATATTTTGTTAGCTATCTGACTACTGTCAATAGTTACGCCACATAATTCGCTCGAATAACTGGCACTTGTTCTACCACCAATACTAGTATTGTTGATAGAGCTATTTATATCGTTATCTACATTATCTGACTCACTTTTAATCTCATTAGCATCTTCATTAAACTGCTTAGTTTCTTCATCCAAAGCAATTTCTTTTTCTCGCTTTTTACAAGAGGTAACAATTGATGAGGCCAGAAGCAATACTCCTAAATAAATACTTAGTTTTTTCATTACAATTAAATTAAAGTTTTACCTGAACTATGACAATTAAATTTAAATTTGGTTTAATTTTGGTAAAAATAATATTCTTTTCAGTTTCATTTTCAGCTAAACGAAAGATTAATTTAAATTAACTTTAAATAAACGAAGCAACAATTTTATTTTAGCTTTATTTTAAACGAATTACGAAAGTATTTTTTTCGCAGCCATTTATTTAGATTATTTTATAAAAGTATTTAAAATGGTATTTTAAAATCTATTGTTAAGTTCTTGCATCAATACTGTTAGCTAGTGCAACTTAGCAAACTACTATAATTTATATCTTTCATCATTAGCACTCTTTTAAAAACGGATGAACTTTCTATTAAGTTTATCAACAAATCGTTGCAATTTAACTTAAAGCTGATATATATCAGTTTTTTTAATTTGTTTATACATACATTTGCCTTATTAGGCAATACCACAAACATATTATTAAAGAATAACATTGCAACAAAAAATAAAAACAGCAATTTTTAATCAACACTACCTTTTGCTAGGGTTTGTATTTGTGCTTTCATTTTGCCAGTTGCAAGGCTATGCAAAAGAAAAACAAAGGGTCGATGCGCTAATTCAAAGCTATAATCAATCAAAAAGCAAGCAAGTTAGATTTAACTTATTGTTAGAAATTATTGAAAAAAGCGACTCCACTGATGAATGTGTTACTCAGGCAGTAAACTATGCCGATACCGCCATTGCATTAGCAATTGAATCTAAAAACAAAAGTTGGTTAATAGCTGCATTCAATGCACATCAGCGCGTTTCACTAAGCAAAAACAAATTTGATAATATCAAAAAGGAATTGCAATATAAAGCTCATTTGCAAGAAGAGAGTTTTGAAGAAATGGAAAGGCAAATTGCTGAATCCAACCAAAAGGAATTGTCAATTTTAGAAGCTTCCCAAGAAAAAATATACCAAACTGCTGTTTTCTTCGGTATTATTATTTTTGTGCTAACCATCATATCACTCCTAGTAGTATATAAAAAATATTTGATCATTAAAAGTCAAAATCTCATTATTGAGAAGCAAAAACATGTGGTTGAAGAAAAAAATTTAGATATCACAAAATCTATTGAATATGCGCTTAGAATTCAATCAGCCATTTTGCCTCCGCTTAAAATTGTTAAACAAAATATTGAAGATTCATTTATTCTTTATTTGCCTAAGGCAATTGTTGCAGGAGATTTTTATTGGATGGAAGCAAGCAATGATACTGTGCTATTTGCCGCATGCGATTGCACAGGTCATGGCATTCCGGGAGCCATGATGACCGTGGTTTGTCACAACGCACTCAACAGAGCAGTTAGAGAATATAACCTAAAGCAACCAGCAGAAATACTGAACAAAACAGCACAAATAGTCGCAAATAATTTTTCAAGTTCTGAAATTGATATTAACGATGGAATGGATATTTCTTTATGCTCATTTAATTTTAAAACCCGGGTGGTTGAATGGGCCGGTGCAAATAGCCCAATTTGGATTGTACAAAATAATCAATTAACTGAAACAAAAGCTGATAAACAACCTATTGGCAGGTTTCACGACTATAAAGAATTTACAAACCACAAATTTTCATTAAATGTAGGTGATTCAATTTATCTAATTACGGATGGATTTAGTGACCAATATGGTGGAGAACTTAAAAAGAAACTCACAAGGAAAAAGTTTAAGGAGCTGATTGTATCTTACCAGCATCTTTCAATGATTAAACAAGGTGAAGCACTTAATGACTTTATCCTTAATTACAAAGGTGATGAAGATCAAATTGATGACATCTTGGTAATGGGTGTAAAATTATAAGCAATAATGCTATCTGAACATTTTTTATAAATTTCAGTAACGATAATTTCTAACCTTGCAGCGTGCCAATGATAAAAGTATAATCGCTAGTCGTTAGCTCATTGTATTTTATAAAATCTACTCACCTACACAAAAAATTAACCCAGTGTGGGCAAAAGGAAGCCTTCCTTGGTTAAACCCAAATGCCTTTGAAATTCCATATTGTCTATGCTAAAATATAATCCGATGTTAACAAAATATTTTTTTTAGTTTGATTTTCAGTAAATTAAAAAAATAATTTAAATTTAACTTTAAATAGGATAAACAATCATTTAATTCTTGCGTTATTTACATTGAATTACGAAAGTAATTTTTTTCATGGTGGAAAAGAGGGTACAGTCTAAACGCTGTGCCCTTTTTTATTTGTCCATATTTTCCATGCTTCATCGGCCTGAAACTGCAACATACTTAAACCATTCAAAACTGCTGCTCCGCTGGCTTTTGACAATTGCATAAATTTTGTTTCAGATGGATTGTATACTAAATCACAAATCAAATGGTCCTTACCAATGAAATGATAAGGCAAATCCGGGAAACTTTCTATGGCTGGAAATGTTCCTAGCGGTGTGGTATTTATAATTAATTTAAAATGTGCCATGGCATGTTGGTTAAGTTCATTGTAATTTAAAATATTTGAACCTAATTCTTTCTTGTTTCTGCTGGCAAAAAAATATTCAATACCCAACGATTTTAAAGCATAAGCAATAGCTTTTGCTGCACCTCCGGTACCTAAAATTAATGCCTGTTGATGGTGTACGGTTAGAAAAGGGCGTATCGCTTTTAAAAAACCTGTCCAATCGGTATTGTATCCTTTTAATGTATAATTAGCAGTATTGGTCCAATGAACAACAACAGTATTTACAGCACCAATGGCACTTGCATCATCACTCAATTCATTCATAAAGGGCAAAATACTTTCCTTGTATGGAATGGTAACATTAAAACCTTCGAGCTGCTCGTTCGAAATTAATTCATGTAGTTTAACTTCATCAAGTTGCTCAATTTCATAAGCTTTATATTGATGATTATTTAAGCTTTCAGAAACAAATTTGTTAGTAAAATAAGCTGGTGAAAAGCTATGTGTTAATGATTTGCCTATTAGCCCTAAATTCATATTTACAGACCTTATTTTGCAGCTTTCTTAGCCTTGATTACCTCAATGATAACAGGTAACACAGAAATGAAAATAATTATTAATGCAACCAATTCAATGTGTTTTCTAATCCATTCGAAATGACCTAAAAAATAGCCTGCTAAGGTTAAGCTTCCAATCCAAAGTGCGCCGCCTAAAATGTCGAAAGAAAGAAATCTGCTGTACTTCATTTCAGCAACACCAGCAACAAAGGGAGCAAATGTTCTAACAATTGGAACAAAACGCGCCATGATAATGGTTTTAGTGCCGTGCTTTTCATAAAATTCATGCGTTTTATCGAGGTAATCTTGCTTTACAACTTTCTTCCCTCTAATTTTAATTCCAAGCATGCGCAATCCAATATTTTTTCCAATAAAATAATTTACATTATCGCCCAAAACAGCGGCAACAAACAATAAAATTAAAATATAGCTTAAGTTCAAATGCCCTGTTCTAGCAAAGAGTCCTGCTGTAAACAATAAGGAATCACCTGGTAAAAATGGCATCAGTACCAAGCCTGTTTCAATAAAAATAACCAAGAAAAGGATTAAATAAATGGCTGTGTCGTATTGTGCAAAAAGCCAATCGAAATCAAGATGTAATATATGTTTAAACAATTCAATCATAACAATAGTATAGCAACTGATTTGAAACCAGCAATTAAAAAAAATAAATATTAGTTATTAATAAGTTTGGATGGAACTATCAATTTCATTGGCCCAAGCCAATATGCCACCTTTTAGATTAAATAGATTATCGAATTCGAAATTCCCTTGCAATGCTTCTACAATAGCTCTAGATCTAGCTCCACTGCGACAATGCACAATAACAGGGATATCTTTTTTGATTTCTTCTACCCTATCCATAACATCACCCATAGGTATTAATAATCCTTGAATAGATGCGACATCAGCTTCATGCGCTTCTCTTACATCAATCAGTTGATGCGGAGTGCCTTCATCGCGCATTTTTTTTAATTCTTGAACTGTTATTTCTTTTATTACGCTCATATTTAATGCTTAAGTTTTTTCAACTGTTTTATTTAATTCTTTTGGTAAAAAAGTAAAGAAGGTATCGCCACGCAATCCTATTCTTAATGTTTCTAAAGGTATTACATCATTTGGTGCAATATTACCTAAATTTACATTGGCGCCAAAACTCTTGATAAACCAAACCTGTTGACTCTTTATTGGTGCTTCCCACATAATATCTTCAGGTTTTATTTTAGCTATTATTTTATCAATAAGCATGGTATGGGTTTTACCATCTCTATGGTAAATACCTACATTACCACTTTCTCTTGCTTCTGCAATCACTTTCCAAGAGCCGGCTTCCAACTCTTTTTTCATCATGCTTGTCCATTTTGATGGATGAATAATAATTCCTTCTTCTTTGGATCCTACCTCAGATAATACAGTAAAGTCTTTTGATAAGGTATTTATATACTCACATTTTACATCGTGATTCATTTCCAAAGATCCATCAGAAACTTCAGCCATACCTAGCTTAAACTTATCTAGCACTTTGCGGTAATCATCAAACATTCCTCTTATAATAAATGCTTCAAACAATGTTCCTCCTAAGTATACTTTTAAACCTGCATCGTGATATAATTTAATTTTCTCCATTAAATTATTCGTCAGATATGATGTTCCAAATCCAAGCTTTATTAAATCTGTATATGCAGCATTTACCTCAATAAAGTTTTCTACTTCTTTTAAACTGAGACCTTTATCCATCATCATTGTAAGGCCTTTCATTCGTGGTTTCGGTTCTCTTTCTGGAATATGCGGTAAATTAAAATTCATTAAATTTGTGTATTTGATGCTATAATATTCATAATTGCAGTGTTTAATTTAAAGGTTGGTTCAAATTCTAAAAATCCTTCATGCCCTTGATAATCCTTAAATAAAGCGGATTCTAAAACAACCATTCCCTCTTTGTTATTTCCTATTATAAAACAAAAAGCGGCATACCTATAGGCAACAGCTGGATGCTCTATCCCAAAAGTTTGAACAGCTAAAGAAATAGTTTCTCTTAGGCCTTCAATATCGCCAAGTTCATAATAAACTAAGCATAAATCTAAAACTACTTCGCAGTTATCTTTTTCAAGCTCAATTGTTTTTAAATAAGCCACAACTGATTCATCTAATTGTCCTGCGCGGTATAATACATCTCCATAAATATACCAAAATTCACCATTGTTATTTTCAATTTCAATGGCCTTCTTAATATAATAAAGACTTTCGATATAGCTTTCATCAATATCATAAATTACACCAATACCGAGCCATGCAGGAGATAATTCTGGATCTATTTTTACAGCTTTTTGATAATGCTGCAACGCTAATTTATTGTTCTCAAGCTTTTCGTAACACTCCCCTAAATAATAATGCGTGTAGGCATCAGGCTCTTCATATTCAAATGTTTGCATATAAACTTCAATCGCTTCGGCATACTTTTCTTGGTTGGCCAATGCATTGGCTTTGTTAAAATAAGCCGATGAGAAAGCTTCCTCAATAGCTATGCAAAAATCGAAAGCACTTATTGCTTCTTCGTACTCCGACAATTTATTGTGAGCCACACCTATATTATACCAGGCCGATACTGAATATGGATCTAAATCAATCAATTCATTATAATAGGCAATACTTTCGCGCACCATACCTGCTTCTTCAAAACACCAAGCCAGTTCAAACAATGCCAATTCATTGCCAGTATTGTTTTCTACTGCCTTCTTTAAAAAATAAATGGCTTTCTGGTAATCCTTTTTGTTTTCATATTCTATGGCCACCATCATGTAAATTTCATCAGGATCCTGACTAATTTTAATTGCTTGTTTAAAACTATGAATGGCCTTATCATGCTCGTTTAAATGACTAAATAAAGAACCTTTGGTAACCCAAATTTCTTCATTGTTTGGCTCAAAGGATTCAGCCTTTAGTAACACCTCAAACGCTTTGTGTATTTGATTGGATGCACCATATAATTGTGCTTGCCTAACCAAAAAGATAACACTATAAGGGTGCTGATCTAATGCTAATTCAGCCGCCTTTAATGCTTTTTGGAATGCTCTGTTATCAGTATAAATGGATATAATTTCATCGAACTCTTCTTCATCAAAAAAAGAATGACCATTTTTATTAATCATTTCTTCATATCGCTCCATCAACTTTGCAGCGTCTTTGCCGCTCATTTCTTCATCATCAAATTCTTCGTACATAGTTCCTCCTTTTTAAATGATTTGAGTATACCCAACCAATCTATTTCGAAATCCTTAATCACAAAGTTAACCAATTAATATGCTACTATCTTAATTTAAATAACAATTAATTATAAACTATTTATTATTGATAAGTTAAAAATAATTGACCTCTGATTTTCAGTGAGATAGTTTATTTTAAAATGACTAAAAAAAATAAAGGCTGAGTAGTTTAAACCACTTCAGCCTTATTACTCTACAATCTTGATTTTCTTTTATCCTAAATAAGCCTTTAAATGTTTACTTCTAGATGAATGTTTTAATCTCTTAATTGCTTTTTCTTTGATTTGGCGCACCCTTTCTCTTGTTAGATCAAATTTATCACCAATTTCCTCTAAAGTATATTCATGGTTAAAACCAATCCCATAAAACAATCTTACTACATCTCTTTCGCGCTCCGTTAGCGTTGAAAGTGAACGTTCTATCTCTTTTTGTAAAGATTCACTTATAAGCATCGTATCTGCTCTTGGCGAATCATTATTTACCAAAACATCTAACAATGTATTTTCTTCTCCTTGTACAAATGGTGCGTCCATACTTACATGACGACCAGAAACACGCATAGTATCAGCCACTTTATCTTCAGCAATGTCTAATATTTCAGCCAATTCTTCGGCAGATGGTGTTCTTTCAAACTCCTGCTCTAATTTAGAAAATGCTTTATTAATTTTGTTCAAAGAACCAACTTGATTTAAAGGCAAACGTACAATACGCGCTTGCTCTGCTAATGCTTGCAAAATAGATTGACGAATCCACCACACAGCATAAGAGATAAACTTAAAACCCCTTGTTTCATCAAAACGTTTTGCCGCTTTAATTAAACCTAAATTGCCCTCATTAATTAAATCGGGTAAACTTAAACCTTGGTTTTGGTATTGCTTAGCTACCGAAACCACAAAACGTAAATTTGATTTAGTTAACTTTTCAAGTGCAGCTTGATCGCCTTCTCTAATGCGCTTCGCTAACTGAACTTCCTCATCGGCACTAATCAACTCCTCTCTTCCGATCTCTTGTAAATACTTATCAAGTGATGCACTCTCTCTGTTCGTGATTGATTTGGTTATCTTGAGTTGTCTCATGTTATATATCCGAAGTATTAAAGGTTAGTAATCAATTTTTCAAAATGTTCACAAAAGTAATTCAAAATCAGCGAAATGTCAAAAATATTTATCATTAATATTACACAGCTTATCGCAACATTAAGGGATTTTATATCTTTATGAGTTGTGTATAAAGTTAAAAATCTGTTTTCGAATTTAGTTTTATTGAAGAGAATTTCTTAGCACTTTTACTTTTTCATCTCTCAAATATTCATCATAAGTCATGCGCCTGTCAATAATTCCACCAGGCAATATTTCAACTATTCTATTGGCCACAGTCTCTACAAATAAATGGTCATGTGAGCTAAACAATAAATTTCCTGTAAATGTTTTCAAACCATCGTTTAAAGATGTTATTGCTTCCAAATCTAAATGGTTGGTAGGTTGATCAAGAATAAGTGTATTAGGCGCTTCAAGCATTAACTTTGCAATTAAACATCTTACTTTTTCGCCTCCAGAAAGCACTTTAGTTTTCTTTAAGGATTCTTCACCTGAGAATAGCATTTTGCCTAAAAAACTTCTAATCCAAGGCTCTTCTTTTACCTCTGAGTATTGTTGTAACCAATCAATTATTCTTAAATCTCCTGTAAAAAAATGGTCATTTACCCTTGGAAAATAACCTATTTGAGCTGTTGCGCCCCATTTAAACTCTCCGTGATCAAAAGGTTTTTCTTCAGTTAATATATCAAACAAGGCAGAAACAGTTAAACCATCACTACTTAAAAAAGCAATTTTATCGCCGCTATCCACTGTAAAGTTCATATTCTTAAACAAATCTAAGCCATCAAAAGCCTTGCGCAAGCCTTTTACTTCCAATATTTGATTTCTTGTATCAGCTTTTGGTTTAAAAACTATATATGGATACTTTCTTGATGAAGGCCTCATATCCTCGAACACCAATTTATCTAATAGCTTTTTTCTTGAAGTGGCTTGGCGCGATTTAGAGGCATTAGCGCTAAAACGTGCAATAAAATCTTGCAATTCTTTCTTTTTATCATCAGCCTTTCTGTTCGCATCTTGCTTTTGACGGAGCATTAACTGACTACTTTCATACCAAAACGAATAGTTACCGGTAAACAATTGAATTTGTGAAAAATCAATATCTGCAATATGGGTGCAAACTGCATCCATAAAATGCCTATCATGTGATACAACAATTACGGTATTTTGAAATTCTGCTAAAAAATCTTCTAACCACAATACAGTTGAGGCATCCAAATTATTGGTGGGCTCATCTAACAATAAAATGTCAGGATTCCCAAATAAAGCCTGCGCTAACAATACCCTAACTTTTTCAGAACCACCTATTTCACTCATTAACTTTTGATGTTCATCAGTAAATATACCTAAACCTTCTAACAGCTCAGCGGCTTCTGTTTCTGCATTCCAACCATTCAATTCAGCAAATTCACCTTCTAATTCGGAAACCCGAATGCCATCTTCATCATTAAAGTCTGCCTTTGCGTAAATGGCATCTTTCTCTATCATGATATCTGATAACCTTTTGTTACCCATAATCACAGCTTGGATAACAGTGTAGGCGTCAAAAGCATTTTGATTCTGACTTAAAACAGAAATTCTTTCACCTGTATCAACAATAACTTGACCTTGCTGTGGTTCGATTTCACCTGAAAGAATTTTAAGGAAAGTAGATTTTCCAGCTCCATTTGCACCAATAATTCCATAGCAATTACCTGGATTAAACTTAATGCTTACTTTTTCGAATAACACACGTTTACCATATTGTAAACCTACATTAGCAGTACTAATCATTGATTATATTTTTTTAAGGGGCGCAAAGATAAGTTTTTTAATTAAAATGATTGTTTAACAAAATGCGTGTTTAAATCATACCAAAAAGCAAAATGTCATTTTGAAGAAACGTAAGCTTCATTCAGGTGGAAACTTGTTAAAATAAACGAAGCAGGTAAAACTCACATTCCATCTTTTATGCCCGCAAAAGGTCCATCGCCTATTGTATACTTTTTAGCAATAACACAAAAAGATTCCTCCTGAAAGACAATAATAGCATGTCATTCAGGAAGAAACTTGTTAAAATAAACGAAGCAGGTAAAATTCACATTTAATCTTTTATGCCCGCAAAAGGTCCAGCGCCTATTTTATACTTTTTAGCAATAACACAAAAAGATTCCTCCTGAAAGACAATAATAGCATGTCATTCAGGAGGAAACTTGTTAAAGTAAACAAGCAGGTAAAACTCACATTCCATCTTTTATGCCCGCAAAAGGTCCAGCGCCTATTGTATACTTTTTAGCAACAACACAAAAAGATTCCTCCTGAAATACAATAATAGCATGTCATTCAGGAGGAAACTTGTTAAAATAAACGAAGCAGGTAAAACTCACATTCCATCTTTTATGCCCGCAAAAAGTCCAGCGCCTATTTTATACTTTTTAGCAACAACACAAAAAGATTCCTCCTGAAAGACAATAATAGCGTGTCATTCAGGAGGAAACTTGTTAAAGAATACAAGCAGGTAAAATTCACATTCCATCTTTTATGCCCGCAAAAGGTCCAGCGCCTATTGTATACTTTTTAGCAACAACACAAAAAGATTCCTCCTGAAAGACAATAGAAACTCTTATTCTTTTTTCGCTTCTGCCTGCAAATCATACAGAGAATAAAATACAATTCTCGATAAATCTAATTCAGTTTCATCATTAAGCACTGCAATAACTCGCTCCTCCCCTGCCTCTAAAGTAATAAAATTTTGATCGAACTTTAAATGAGGATTCGCCTTGCTTTCAATGTGCAAACCAATTACCAATTCATTTGAACTTATTTTTAAATGGTGCTCATCCACTTTTGAAATAATAATTGTAGGTTTATTTAATGAATAATCTTTTTCTTTTTTAAGTAATAACAGCGTGTCCCAAACAATTAAATCATTTTTTGATTCAATATTTTTAAAGGAGATTTTAATGTATGTATCCTTTGATGTCAATGAATCAAAATATAAATAAGGATTCATTTCAATGCCTTTCAACAAGTCATTTTTAGCATGCATCATTGTATGTTTTTTTATCGTTTTACCCGACATGTCTTTCAAGCAAAATTCAATTAAATCGACCGCTTTAACATTATTCTCAGCAAGTACATTTTTACATTTTACCAATCCTTTTTCATCTACCACTAAAGCATAATTTGATTGATAAGGAGGAATTTTCCTTTGGCCACTAAAGTCAATTGCAGCCCATGTAATGCCCGGCCAACTTTCATTAAACTGCCAAAATAAAGAGCCCGAACAAAATGGAAAATTATATAAATGTGCATTATAAGCTGTTTTCAAAGCTTTAAACTGTACATATCTACTAGCATAACCTAAAGCGGAGTCGCTTATTGAAGCTGGCAAGTAATCAGTGATATAACGATTTAACAACTTCATGCCTTTATAACTTTTCATTCTATTCCAAATCATTTCATTTTGAAACAATCTATTTTCTTTATTGCAATTGTAAAAGTTCAAACTTGAATTTATTCCTAAAGACGGCATGCCATATTCACTTGCAAACCTTGGCACATGATTATTAAAATCCTCCAAAGGCGCTTCTCCATGCCAAATTCCCCAATAATGATTATCGCCCTTCAAAAAATCTTCTTGCTTGCCCCAATTGCTTATCGGCGTTGAAGAAATATAGGCCACTTTACTATTTTGTTTTTTTATTTCGAAGGGTATAATGCTATCAAAAAGCAATTTATAATCATGAATTAATTTTAAACTATCAATTTTACTATACTGATATTTTTCCTGCCAACCCCAATTTTTCCAAGCCACTTCAATTTCATTGTTCCCACTCCATAGCACAATACAAGGGTGCTTACTAAGTCTTGTTATATTCTGCGATACTTCTTCCTTTACTGTTTTTATCCAATCTTCATCTCCCGGATACATGGTATTGGCAAACATAAAATCTTGCCAAATGGCAATATGCATGCTGTCGGCCAACTCATAAAAATAATCATCTTCATACCAACCACCGCCCCAAACGCGCAGCATATTGCATCCATAATTTTTTAATTCCGAAAACAAATGGTTATATAAATCATGACGATTAGGCAAACCTTGATTTTTTTGAATATGTGCCACACGCTTGTAATTCTTTATAGGCAAAGGGTACATATTATAAGGTACATAATTAGCACCATACATAAAAGTTTGTTCAGCCTTTTTTTGGTTGCTGTAAAATGCGAAGGACTCACCTTGTGAATTATTTTCTACTTTATATTTATAAAATGGTTTAACACTTTGTTTGGAAGCTATTATTAGTTCTTGATTGGTATTGTTTTTAATACTCGAAATAATTTTTATTGGTCGCCAAATACCGCAACTTATTAAGCGTGGATTAATATCCCAGCCAAACTGAAAAGCCGCTTTTCTTACAAAAGGACTCACTTTAATTTCTGCTTCTTCATTATCAGCAGGGTAATGAATATTGGTGCGTTTGGCTTTTTGCTTTCCCACTTCAATAGCACTTTTAAAAACTATTTTTAGGAGATTACTTCCATCTCGCAAAAGCTTGGTAATATCTTTTTGATAGCTCACAAACATATTATTTCCCTTGATTACCAATTCATTATTGAGGTATACTTCTGCGTAAGTATCTAATCCTTCAAAAATTATTTCATACTTAAATTCATTTCGCACTTCCAAATCAAATGCTGTAACATAGGTAAAAGTACTATCTTCAATCCATTGGTGCTGCGAAATATTATTATCAATATATGGATTTGGAATTATTTTATTGCATATCAAATCATTGATATTGCTGCCTGGTACAATGGCCATGTATTGTTTTTTATTTTTTCCGATAGAAAAATACCAATCACAATAATCGCTATCAAGTTCAACAACTTTGGCAAAATTACTTGTTGAGTAAATAGAGAATACTAATAAAATGGCTAGTAATCTCAACATCTACTAATAAAAAAACTGTTTAACTGTTCTACCATCGCCTCCACTTTAGCTTTACTCACCACCGATATTTCATGGTTTTTTAATGATGCGTTGAATGCTATTTTATCATTCATATTTCCGTGACCTATAATATGAGATGCAGAAGAATGAAAGTGGGTTAAACCCATTTTTGCAAACTGTAAAATATTATCTGAATTTACACCAGCACCTGCCATAATTTGCAAGCTAGCATTTGCCATTTCATGCCAAGTTTTAATTTGTTCAATGCCTTGCAATGCGGTTGATTCAGCGCCAGATGTCAATATTGTTTGAACTCCTAAATCACTTAAAAAAGCAAGCGCATATTTTGGATTAGCACATAAATCGATGGCCCTGTGAAAGGTGATAGGTAAGCCTGCGCAGAGGCCTTTCATTTGTTTGCAGAATTCTTCATCGAGGGTACCATCTTGGTTCAATGCGCCAAATACAATTCCATCAGCATTATTTTCAATACACAATGCCGCATCCTTGAGCATCACTTTTTTTTCGTTTTGGCTGTAGGTAAAATTTCCGCCTCGTGGCCTTATCATGACATAAATAGGAATATTAACTATTGTTTTAGCCAACTGTAAAACTCCCAAAGATGGCGTTGTGCCGCCAACTGCATAGCCACTACATAGCTCTACACGATGCGCTCCGCCTTCAGCTGCATGATATACATCATCTGCACTATAGCAGCAAATCTCTAACAAATATGTAGGTTTAGAATGCTTCAATCTTGTTAATTTTCGAATGCACTTAAATAGCCTTTTTTGAAATATTTAAGCTTCCTATCTTCACCAACGTATTCAATTGATTTCTTTTTATAATCAGTTACGCCTGTTGATTTATCTCTTGTGCCAAAGCTTTTGCCAAGGCTAAATAAATCATCATTGATGTTTCTTAATGAATACTTACGGTCAATCAGTATTTTGTATAATTTGAAAGCTTCCTCTATTTGTCCATTTTTTCTGAAATCATCAGCAACATAAGCTAAAGCAGCATTTTTAAAATTATCCTTCGCAAAATCGAACAAACTCTTTTTAGGCAAATTGTATTTATTTAGTTCAAACTGGCTATGATAAGCGAAAGCCTCCTTATATTTAACAAGAGCTTCATTATAATGACCATTCATTTGCAAATCAATAATTTGATTGATAAATTTTTGGTAGGTTGAAGGCGCTATAATATTGGCCTTTTCATCTGCTATACTTAAAGTATTTATACTGCACTCAGCTTGCTCCGCGGCTAATTTTAGGGCGTTCTCATAATTTTCATTTGCTTTAATATAGTTATTGCCAGCAGCACTTGCCTTGGCTTTTTGCACAAATTCATCCAATTTTCTATTGGCAATATCGCAAGTGTATTTCTTTAGGTCTTCTTTTATTACCTTCTTTTTGGTATTGATATCTTTTTCGTTTTCTAACTTGTAAAAACTTTGCATCTCATCTACCTTAGTTAACTTTGATTTAACAGCATCCCAATCGCTTTTTGAAGCAAGATCTGTGAGCGCTTCAATGTGCTTATTTATAACACCTTTTGCCGATTGCTGCTCTTTATCCAATGGAATAATAGATGGGCTAAAACCATATTTCCCTTCTAAATCATGTGCTGTTTCAAATCCCGCTAATGCTGCACTATAATCTCCTTTACCGAAAGCATCTTTTGCCTCATTTACAGCCGTTTTATATTCATTTAGTTTTAAAGCTTTTTCAACTTGGGCTTCTAAATTTTTATCTTCAATATCAGATGAATAGTTAGCTGCATAATTTTTTGCTTGATTAAATTTATTGTATGCATCGTTATTGTTACCGCTCTCGGCTATTTTTTTTGCCTCATTTAATAAGCCAATATATACCGCTTTGCGACATTCCTTCATCCCATTCTTAACAGCATCGTTACAATTTACACCTTCAATTTCTCTGCACAACTTTTGCGCTTTTTCAAATTGTTCCAAGGCCTCATTATATTTACTTTTTTCAACAAGCTGATCGGCTGCATCAATATATTCATTGTATATATTTTTAAAAAGCGTTAATGCATATTGATAGGTGTTTGGGTCGGGATTCATTTTGAACCACACTTCACGCAATTTAATATCTGCTTCTATTAAATTATCTTCTTCAAATTTTATTCTGGCTAATTGATAGGCAGCAGGCGCATATGAAGGATTTACCGCCAATGATTTATTAAAAAATGTTTGCGCTAATGCATTGTTTTTATTGGTGGCTGCCTCTAATCCTTTTGTGTAATAATAGGCATCTAGTGCTGCATAAGCCATATTTACCGACATTCTTTTTTGTGCTAAAATATTGCGCAAAGCTGCCGTTCTATTAATTAAGTTAATCGGGTCTTGATTAGAAAGTTGTAACACGCTTCCAAAGTTTCTTGCTTCAATAAGATGAATATCATTTTCTACTTGCTGCAAAATGGCTGTTGTACTTTCAATATTATCAGGAGAAACAAAAACAACTGAAGCTAATTTATTTTGAGCATTATCTAAAATCATGTTACTATTGTAATATTCATTAACTAACCCTGTACGATAATTAAAATCAGCCAAGGTTTGCGCATCATAAAACAACATCATATTAACAACCTGTATACTTAATTTTTGACTTCCTACAGGCATCATATTCGTATTTAAAACACTGCTAAAGGCATTGCTATTATTTAGATTTGAAATTTGCAAACTTCTAATAGAGCCACCACGCTCATCAACAATATTAACCATTGCATTAATAGCGGTAGGAAGCAACAAATCTCCAACATAAAAATTCCTAAAATACACATCGCCAATAGGCTGAATAAAAGTATTTCGAGATCGAATTTGCAATAAATTATTTACGACTAACAATTCTAGTGTTTGATCAAAACTGACAGTATAATTTACATTAAAAGCAGGCTTATTGGCAGCTTGAGCTAAAGCTTCAATGAAATATCTTGTAATTTCGGGGCTGCCTTGTTGATTGGTTGAACTAAAGTTGAAAGTATAATTTCTAGAATTACTATAAAGCATAGATGATGTTTGAGCAATTGCTTGCGCACAACTAGACGTTAATAAAACTAATAAACATAGGTGTAATAGCGTTTTCATATCAAAAATTTATGCATTATTAAAAGTATTATGCTAATTGTTTTTTGAAAAACTTATTTAGCAAATTTCAAAAATAAGAAAATAACGTGGAAGATCGTTTAAACCCAACCAGCAGCTAGCACATCGGCTAAATGCATCACCTTTAAGGGCAATGCTTGCTTTTTTATGTAGCCATTCAAATGCATTAAACATGAGTAATCTGTAGCAATAATATATGTTGCACCTGTTTTTAATATATTATCAATTTTTTCTTGCGCAATAGCCGAAGAAACACCCTCATACTTTATACTAAAATTACCGCCAAAGCCACAGCAAGTTGCAGCATCAGGCAAATCAACAAGTTCCAGACCTCTTACTTTTTCTAATAATTGAAGTGGCTCATTTTTTAATTCATAATTGCGCTGCGCAGAACAAGTTGGCATATAAACGGCCTTGCCTTCAAGCGTTGCTCCTATGCTACTAATCTTTAACACATTTACCAAAAAGTCGGAAAACTCGAACATGTTTTTTTGCACCTGCTTGTATTCATTATGCAACACAGTGTTGTGAAACATTTCGCTATACTGATTTTTCACAAAGCCTGCACAAACAGCTGAGGGCGTAACAATATATCGTTCGTTTAAAAATTCTTTAATAAACTTCTCTCCTATTTCTTTGCAATCGTCCCAATTGCCCGAATGAAAAGCGGGCTGCCCACAACAAGTTTGCTCAACATTGTAGTTGACAGAACATCCAACTTTATCAAGCACCTTAATCATGTTAAAACCAGTTTCAGGAAAAAACTGATCGATATAACAGGGAATAAAAATATCTACAATCATTTTATTTTATAATTAAATTGAAGGTAAAACTTTAGCTCTTACCTCACCAAATCCAACTCTAATATCACCTTTGGCTGCATAGCCTTTCATAATAACAGTGTCGTAATTATTTATAAATTTACGTTCCGTTCCATCTGGCATTTGAATGGGCTTTGTGCCTCTCCAAGTAAGTTCTAACATTGAGCCGTAAGCTGTTTCATCATTCCCGCTTATGGTGCCTGAAGCATACATATCTCCCACTTCTATATTACATCCATTCACTGTATGATGCGCCAACTGTTGATTCATATTCCAGTACATATATTTGTAGTTAGATAGTGAAATGGGTTGCTCAATCCCTTTTTCAGTGGCAATACTTACACTTAAATTGATATCGATATTCTTATTGCCTGAATATTGAAGATAAGGCAATACTGTAGGTTCTTGCACTTCTCCGGCAACCCTAAATTGCGCTAATGCTTCTAAAGTTACCACCCAAGGTGAAACAGTACTACAAAAGTTTTTCGCCAAAAAAGGGCCTAATGGAACGTATTCCCATGTTTGCATGTCCCTCGCACTCCAATCATTAAACAATACCATTCCAAAAATAAAGTCTTCTGCTTGCGCTGTAGAAACACTTTGTCCAAGTTGGGTAGATTTACCTGTGATGAAAGCCATTTCTAATTCAAAATCCAATTGCTTGGTAGGTCCAAAAACCGGCAATTCAGCATCAGCAGGTTTGGTTTGCCCCTTTGGTCTGTAAAAATTTGTACCCGAAACTGTAATTGAAGAGGCTCTTCCGTGATAGCCAATTGGAATGTGCTTATAATTGGGCAATAATGCATTTTTAGGATCTCTAAACATGGTACCCACATTGGTTGCATGTTGAATGCTGCTATAAAAGTCGGTGTAATTACCTACTTTAACGGGCATGCACATTTTTACATCTTGATAATTTTTTAATATTAGTTTCTTATGCTCTTCATTTACAGCAAGTGCAGCATTATCAGTACTGAAAGTTTCAATAAGTATTGCACGAACTTTATTGGTCGTATTTTTACCCAAGGCAATAAAATCATTTAAAAAACTATTTTCGAAAACACTTTCAGCTATGCCTAATTCATTAAAAAAACCAAGCGCATTCATTGCTGCCAAATCAATCACATGTTCACCCAAAATACTTGCTAAACGTGGCTTTTGATTGTCAATCTGATAAACACCAAAAGGGAAATTATAAATACTAAAATCAGAATCTAAAGGAATAGGTAACCAACTTTTCATAAAATTAATTTAAAATAAGTTTGTAAAAATAACTAATAATACTAATACATTTTAAAGAGATTTCAACTAAATTCCAATTCCTTCGTTGCCTTGTAATCCTCCACTGTGTATGGCAATTATAGTAGCATTTTCGGGAAAATAATTTTGTTGAATTAAATCAAACAAACCAAACATTAATTTGGCTGTGTAAATAAAATCTAATTTAATGTTATACTTCACGTAAAAATCCTTAATAAAAATTAATAATTCGGGACTGTACTTAGCGTATCCTCCAAAGTGATATTGTTCAATAATTTCAAGCTTTTGACATTTATTTTTAGGAATACTATTTATAATTTCATCATATAAAAATGCACCACCTTTTAATGCAGAAATCCCAAGACCTTTTTGATTGTGATTTAATTGTTGCATGATACCCGCTAATGTTGTGCCTGTTCCGCAAGCTACTGCTATATAATTAAAAGTGCAGTTAATGAGTGAAACTATTTCCTTGCAACCTTCTATTCCTGCTGCATTAGCGCCACCTTCGGGAATAACCAAACTTTCATCTAAATTATATTCTTGTGCTAGCCATGCTAACAATTGTTGCTTATCACGATATAAACCTCTTGACACAAACCTTAATTTCATGCCATTTAGTGCTGCTTTTTTTAGTGTATGATTAGCAATTTCTTCGCCTCTAATAATGCCAATACTATCAAAACCAGCTATGCTACATGCTTTAGCTGTAGCTGCAATATGGTTGCTGAAAGCCCCTCCAAAAGTAATTATTTGTTTTTTACAGAGACGCTTTGCCTCCTCAATGTTTTTCTTGAGTTTAAACCATTTATTACCACTAATATCTTCGTCTAGTAAATCAAGCCTTAGCATGAACAAATTAACCTTCTTTTCAAAGGGTGTTTCTATGGGTTGTAAAATCGCTTTACTGAGGTCAATATGATTGAGCAATTGTATTTTTTTTATGATATAATTCTAACAAAGAGCAAAATAAAAACAAATTCAGCATTAAACAAAAGCAAAACGCTAGGTAGCTGAGTTAGTTTCTTTAGGCTTATTATGATATAGCTGAATTGCAACAATTGCAGCGGCAAAGCCCCATACAGGAACAGATGCTTTATCTGTATCCAAGAAGTTATTTAAAAAACCATGAATAAAATAGGTAATAAGTCCTAAAATCATTGCAAGCAATAGCGCACGCATAGTGCTATTTTGCATTTTATAGTATAAAGAAATGCCAGAATAGAAAATGGCAAACACTACAAATACAAAGCTTAAAAGCCCAAGCACCCCGCTCTCTGCCAAAGGACCAATATACTCACTATGGGCATTTCCCTTATTGCCTGCATTGGTACTAATAATTGTTTTTTCATAGCTAAATTGATAGGGTGCATACTTAAACGCATAAGTTCCCGGTCCAAAGCCAAAACCAGGATGCTTCTTAAACATTCTAATCGCAGCCGACCACCTATTGATCCTTTCAAGATTAGAAGCATCAGAAGAAATATTAGAAATACTTTGAACATGTTCTGTTAAATTGGAGGAAGAATCTTGTCTGTTTTTCTCTAATTTCATTAAAATTCTATCTTTCGATAAAAAAAACAAACCCAATAGAATAATGCCAAAAAACGTAATCAATTTTAAATTAATTTTAAAATACATTACAGCGCCAATGGCCAATGCAATGGCTAAACTAATCCAGGCAGCTCTTGTAAATGAAAACACCAATGCTACAACAAATATCAATAAAAACACAAATGAAATGCCTTTTTGAGCAAAGGTATATTGGCTATTGTAAATAAAATAACCTAAAATTGGCATAAACATGGCCAATATTGCACCATAAATTGTATGATCATTATAAAATGGACTCATAATCCAATTGGCCGTATCAACCGTAAAACCATATTGACTATGCATAATTAGTGTGTAAAATATAATTATGGTAAACGGTAAAATATAGGCCCACATAAACCTATTTATATTTTTAGGATCTTTAAAAAGAATGATTCCGAAATAATAAAAGCAAATCACAAACCACAGCCTTGCAAGTAAAAATTTAAATGAAACCCAAGGCATAGTGCTTGTAATAGTGGTAATCGTAATCCAACTAATATTAGCCAATAATGCTAAAGTAATTGGGTGATACAATATTTTCTTTTCAATTTTAATATCATATAATAATTTAAAGATGAACAAAATCAAAACACCAGCCATTAAAGGTTCTCCGGGCAAACTGATGGCCAATCCAAAATCTTTTAATTTTACATTTAATGAAAAAGGTGTAGTGATAATAATAAACCACAATACTTTATCTAATGAGAAAAGATAGAATAAGAAAATCAATATCAATAAAGGAAGCAGTAATACCCAAAAACTTTCAAAGGCAACAGCAATGGCGCTTAATGCTATGAAGGAACCAGAAATTAAATAGAAGTAATAATGTGTACGATTATTAAATTCAATTAAAGGGACTGCTTGGAATTTTTTTTTTTACCTTCTGTTAAAGAAATGATAATAAAACCAAGAAATAATGAGGCAAGCATGCTTACAAGCACAATGATCCACCTAATTGGATAAGATTTTGAATCAGCTACAAAGGGTTTTGTAACCACATTGGTATAAGTTAATTCTTTAAATAAATCTCCAGAAATATCATCGTAGGTTCCTTTAATTTTTGCAAAATAAATCAAAGCGGCATCTAAACGAGCGTTTAAGGCAGTGTACTCTGCGCCCACTTCTTGAATTTTACTCGACAACCTACCTGCTTCTCCTGCTTTGCTATTAATAACACCTCTTGTAACTTCTCTTGTTTGCGCAGTTAAATCAATAAAATTATTATCAACCCTTAGTTTGCTAATTTGTACTTTTAAGGTATCTATTTCCTGCTTTTTAAGTTCAAGCTGTTTTGCATACATTGCATGCATTTCCTCACTTTTTTCACGTTGTAATTGACGAAGTTTTAGATTGGTTTCATTGATTATTTGATTTACCATTGCGCATGCTTTGGTTGCATCTTTATCTAAAATTTCGATATTAACTGATTCAAATTCGGTTTTGCTGATAGAAACATTCTCATTAAACTCAAGAATTAATTTTGAATTTGGCTCTTTAGAATTATCACCAATACCATAATGATTAGCTAAATCAAATTTTTCTATGATTTTGCCCTTTACATCTGCACTTTGAAAAAGTTGCAATAGCTGCTCTGTAGCTGACTCATTACTATAGGGAACAATATTTACAGGATAAACAACTGCAGTTGATTTAAACTTAGGTTCTATGAAAGCACTACTAGAAAATATAGTAGCAGCTAAACCAGACAATACTGCGATTGCAATTAAATGCCATCGCCATTTGATTGCCAAATAATATAAACTGCCCGTATTGAATTCGCTTTGCTCTTCCATTCAATTAATTTTTGGACAATTTAACTTCTTTAATATTTTCAATTAATAATATCGCCAAAAGCGCAAGTATTAAGGAAGATACCATGCTTACAGTAACTATTAACCACCTAATTGGGTATGATTTTTTTTCTGCTTTAAAAGCTCTGTTAACGATAAACTTACTTGTTAATGATTGTTCAGCATCAATTTTAGCTTGCTCATATTTAGATTTTACAATACTTAATTGATTGATTTCATGTTGTAGTTTTTCTCTTAAAGAAACATAAGAACCACCGTATGTCGATAAAATATCTAGCTTTTCTTCTAATGATTTAATACCTGCAGTATTGTTTTTTGAAATGGCTAAAGCATATTGTTCATTGAAGGCCTGCGATTGAGTTTCGTAGTCGTTAATACCTAACTTCCTCAATTTATTTAATGAATCTTCAATTGATTTAATATAATCTCTTTGCGCAAATAATGACAATTCAACAATCTTAAGACCTTGTCTGGCTCTTTCATGTTGCATATCGTTCTTTACTGAATCTACCAATGCGGCAATGTCATTTGTAATATCGGCTGCCATTTGAGGCTCTTTATCCATTACAGTTACTTTTACTGACATAAACTCTGTGCGCTCAAAACTGATATTTTCTTCGTATTCTTTGTATAACAAAGTATTTCTGAACTTATCTTTTGAATCAATATCGTAATGTTTCATTAATTTGTATTTGCTACAAACCCGGCCTCTTATATAATCAGAATTTAAAATTTGAAGCATTTGTTCCGCTTCTTCTTCTTCACCAAATTTTAAAATATCCTCTTTACCAGTATTGTTTTCATTAAGTAACGCTTTTGAAATAGAACTTGTTTGCGTTGGAAACATAATCACTTCCGACTTAAACTTTGGCGTAATTAAAAATGATGCAATAATTGAAATTACGGCAGATGCTCCAGCAACAATAATTAAATGTTTACGCCAATTGTAAATCAGCGATATGAGGTTGACCGAATTAAAAGTATTCTGTGATGTTTGTTCTGACATAATTTTTTAAAGCGCGGCAAAAATATAAAAAATTGTAAGATTCGCGCTTAAATTATTGAATTAACGCTATTTTCTTGAAATTATTTAAGCTACTTTCAAATTATGTTCAATAAATGCTCATTTTTTTTGCAATAATTATAAACCACCTCAAATTCAGTTGTTACAATGATTTGATGGTTATACTTGAGCACCTCGTAAAAATATTTTATACCGATGTGAAATAAGTAATGGCCCAAATTTGTTTCACGGCATTTGTCCCAAACTTTTTTCCGATCGGCATTTACCAATGTAAGATTTTAAATTATTGGCCTAATTTATAAATCACATTGGTATTACAGTCATTTATTAGTACTATGGCATACTTTATACAAAAATGCCAACAAATTTGTTGATTATTGAAAGAATACAACCTATTTATACTCAATATGCATTAAGGTATTCAAGACGTTTTGGATAAAGTCGTGTAAAACACCTTTGCTTATAACTGATGCACTATTTATTTTTACCTTCCCCTTTTTCGTGAACCTTCATTTCTTTTGGACTTTACATGTTTTTTGCCCGGATTTTTGGGTCCGGCTGCACTATAATTTTTTGTAAAGCTATTTTTACCTTTTGAGTTTTCAGTTTTTTTCTCTTTAACTTCAGTTTTTCTTTGATTGCTTTGTGAAGGCTTAGTTTTTGGTTTATTTTCTGAGGTAGAAGATGTAATTAATTTATTAATGCTTTTCATTTCCAATTCCGTCAAATCTCTCCAATCGCCTGTTGGCAAACCTTTTAAACCAATATCCATAATCCTTATTCTTTCCAACTTGGTCACTTCCAATCCAAAATGCTCACACATTCTTCTAATTTGACGGTTTAAACCTTGCACCAGTATAATCTTAAAAACATAAGCACTAACTTGTTCTATCTTACATTTCTTGGTTGTTACTCCAAGCATCGGAACGCCTCCAGCCATTGCTTTTAACACAGCTTCTGTCAATGGTTTGTTCACTGTTACAACATATTCCTTCTCATGATTGTTACCTGCGCGCAAAATTTTATTGACTAAATCTCCATTATTGGTTAAAAAAATCAACCCTTGAGAATCCTTATCTAATCTACCTATTGGAAATATTCTTTGTTGATGATTTACAAATTGAATGATATTGTCTCTTACATTGAGTTCTGTAGTAGAAGTAATTCCAGTTGGTTTATTTAAAGCAATAAATATCACCTCCTCCCCTTTTCTTGGTTCTAAAAACTGGCCATTAACCATAACACTATCTCCTGGTTTTACAACATCACCAATCACAGCCTTCCTTTTATTAATAATTACCCTGCCTGCCTCAATATACCTATCGGCTTCTCTTCTGGAGCAAATGCCGCTTTCGCTGATAAATTTATTGAGTCTAATATTTGATTCGAAGCTCATAGTTATTTTTTTTGATGTCTATAAAGAGAGAAGGATTATAAAATAGATTCGAGGATAAACTGTTTTGCATTTACTTCTATTTTATTATTCACTCTTAAACCAACTAGTTTAGCGCCTAATGGCGATTTTGGCGAAAGTACATATACTTCTTGATTTTTTACATTCAATTTTCCAATTGCAGCAGCAATATAAAAAAGTCCAGCATTGGTTTTAACTAAACTACCCAGCGTAACCTTTTCTTGAAGTGCCTGCATATTTATTTTTTCTAAAAATGCACTCATTTCTTCAGCATCTTTCAATTGCTTACCTACTTTCTCTTGTTCAAGTTGCATCATAGCTCTTGCTGTTTCGTGTTTATCACCTGCTGAACTTTTAGCATCATTATTGGCGCCTTCACTTAAATCATTTAATAGCTTATTATAAAATTGTATTCTGTTTTTCACTTCAACAATACATGCTTGATGAACTTCCACTTTAATTGACATTTAGTTATTGATTTAATTTAAATAGTAAGAAAGGCACAATCTTGCTTTTTATGCTCATTTAATTGCGGTATAAACTTAATAAAAAAGGCTGTCATTTTTTACCTAAATGAAGTAAGCATTAGCAAGAAAGCGCTCATTGCTGTATTTTATGAAATTCAGGTATAATTAAAATACTTCTTTATCTAAATATGTGCACAAAACTAAAACTAGTGAATTAAAAATGATAATTATTTATTTTTAAACTTTTAATCATAATTAGTGCTTTAGTTCATAGATGAATTTATATATTGCAAAAAAATTTATGATGAACATTGATTATTTTAATTCATTCATGCAAACCAATAAAGAAATAATATAGTGGAAAATATAAACCAATTCCAAAAACCAGACCTAAGTTATTTGATGCAGTTGATGGATAATAGTAAAGAAATTGTACTTGAAGTATTGGCTATTTTTAAAAGTGAAGTACCAAAGGATATGCATAATTTAGAACTACATTTACACAACAAAGACTGGCAATTGTTGGGAAAAACTGCGCATAAATTAAAATCGAGCGTAGGTAATTTAGGTTTAACTCAATTGAGAGATTTATTTCTTTTTATTGAAGAAAATGGTAGAGAAGGAACAAATATTGACAAAATACCTAATTATGTGCAAAATACCGTTGAAGGAATTAATCAACTTTTAAAAGATATTGAAATTGAAATAGTAAAGTTGAAAGTTTAATGATAATGGTATTCGCTTTTTTTAACAAGTGCCTATTAAACCAAAACAAAATAATAACATCCTAAAGACTAACCATAAAAAACAAGCAATATGAAAAAGACATTTTTATTGGCAAGCCTTATACTTACTTTTGGCTTAGCAAAAGCTCAAGTTGCTATACCTGCGACAGCAACACCTGCTCATTCTCCAGAAAAGAGCAAAGGAAAAAAAGAGAATCACAACATCACACCTGAGCAAAAAGCAGATAAATTCGTTGTTAAAATGACCGAAGCCATTGGTTTAGAAGAAGCACAAAAAAGCAAAGTAAAAAGTTTGGCACTCGACCATTTTAAAGCTATGGAAACATTAAAAAAACAAGCCAATGCTGATAAAGAAAAAATAAAAGCAGAAGTTAAAACAAGCAGAAAAAAATTTAACGATGGCCTAAAGAAAGTGCTTTCTCCTAAGCAATTTGAAGCTTGGAAAACGAGTAAAAAAGAAGCTGCGACAAAAAAGAAAGGCGCTTCTAGCAAAGAGCCAATTGAAACTATTGAAGACTAAACAAAAAAAGCGAGAATTTCTTCTCGCTTTTTTATTAGCACTCATCCTGAATTAATAGTTAGGAAGAAATAGCAGATAAGCTTGTGATCTAATTAAAGGAAATAAAGTTTATACAATGTTGTTATTGATTACACTTTAAGCCCATTAAAGATTATTGTTGGAGCAAGATTAATAAAAGCAAAGATATTATGCTATTGCCCAATAACCAATTAAAAACAGGTTCTAAAGCAATGATTCTTTAAAAACTTTTTTTAATTTTTCCAACTTTGGCGAAATTATTATTTGGCAATAGGCTTCGCTTTTGTGAAGATTATAGTAATTCTGATGATCCTCTTCTGCCTTATAAAACGTTTCAAAAGCTTTAACTTCAGTAACAATTGAATTGGCAAACACTTTTTCTTTGTTCAATTGATTGATAATATCCATCGATGTTTGCTGTTGTGCTTCTGATTTAAAATAAATCACAGAACGATATTGGGTGCCAACATCATTGCCCTGTCTATTCAAAGTGGTTGGATCATGCACAGTAAAGAAAACCTTTAAAATATTTTGTAAAGTTAATATTGCTGGGTTATAGGTAAGTTTTATAACCTCAGCGTGACCAGTAGTTCCGTTGCAAACTTCTCTGTATGCTGGGTTTTTAACATGTCCACCACTATATCCCGATTCAACTTTGAGCACACCTTTTAAATTAAGATAAACAGCCTCAACGCACCAAAAGCATCCTCCGCCAAGTATAATTTCTTCGGAGATGTTTTCACTTTGGACAGGAACAAATGCGAGGGAAATTGAATTAACACAATAACGTTCACTTGTTTCAGTTGGTCCATCATCAAAAATATGGCCCAAATGTCCGCCACAGTTGGCACATGTAATCTCTGTTCTTATCATGCCGTGGGTCTTGTCTATTATCCTGTTGATTTTGCCACCAGCTATTTCTTTATCAAAACTTGGCCAACCACAATGCGAATCAAATTTCATTTCATCTGTGAACAATTCACTTCCGCAACCAGCGCAATTATAAATACCTTTATCTTTATTCATTAATAAAGCCCCTGTAAAAGGCCTTTCTGTACCTTTTTCTCTTAAAATATAATATTGTTCCGGGGTTAATTTCGATTTCCACTCTTCGTTATTCATCAGCTTTCAATTTTTTCAAAATTATAATCTATACAGCAATAAATAGTCAATTAATTTCTTTTTTCCATAAAATTGCCAAATATATTAACAAAGACAGAAACAACTTTGTTTAAATTTTATACCCATTGTATTTATTAAATAGCCCAAAGCTATTCAATAGATATACAATGGCTAATGCCGATATAACAAAATATAGTTCAGTAAATTTGGACTATTTATTTTGTATAATCAGTATAATTTATCAATTAAATTTATTACAATCTATAAATTTTAACAAATGCTCAACATCGATAGCGGTGCTATAAACGATATTTCTTTAGCGCAATATTTTTGGCTTTTTCACCGCTTGATGCATAGAACGCATGATTTTTAATTGAAATAAAGTCTTACCAAGGAAAAATGTGTATATAAATAACGCGTGACATTTTATAGTTTTTACGACCGCAAAGGAGGATTACTCCTATAGTTATAAGAGACTTTAAGTATATAGGAAGTGTTGGAATTGCAGCATTAATAAGTAAAAAAGCCACTATACCCTGTAAAACAGATAATCCATAACTAATATACATGGCCCCTAAAAAATAACCTGGTTCTCTTTCAAAAATATAAGCGCAATTTTCGCATTTATAATGCATTACCGGAAGTTTAATTAAACTTGAGGTTCTGGTAAAAACAAATCCTTGTGCACATTTAGGACATTTTTCATTGATAATATCAAGAAGTAATTTTGATTTATTTTGTGTATTTTTCATCCTGCAAATTTATTTAGCTGCAAAATATTATCCATAACAAATAAGAACAATAAATATAACTATTAAGACATTTTGTATTTTTGTACATGAAAAATATTGAATTACCAATTTATAGCATTAGCGAGTTCATGGTTTTAAATAACGATGCTGACTTTTATGCTAATATGCTATATCCCCATGTAAAAAATCATCATTTCACTAATTTACCTCATAAACATGACTTTTTTTTGACAATACTATTTACAAATGGTAGCGGAAAACATGAAGTGGATTTTAAAACTTATACCGTTGAAAGAGGTGCAATTTTTGTTTTAAAGCCAGGTCAGATGCATTTCTGGGAATTATCAGCAGATGTTGATGGCTACGTTTTTTTTCACTCAAGAATATTTTTTGAAAGCGGCTTTCATGCATTAAGCATCAAAGATTTTCATTTTTTCAATTCTTTTCAATCTTCTCCAATATATAAACTTACAGATATTAGATTAAGCAAGATTGAACTTTTTATGCATGAATTAGTTGAAGAATATAGAAAAAGTGAAATATTAAAATCAGCAAAAATACAATGCTTGATAAGTTTGGTTTATACAGAAATAGCCCGTGAAAATGGTAAATTTGAAAATATTTCAAATAAAACCTATTTAGCTAAGTTAAAATTATTTGAAGATCTAATTGAATCAAACTTCAAAGAACTTAAGTTAGTAAAACAATATGCCACTAAATTAAACATAAGTGAAAAGCACTTGAATAGGATAACAAAAAGCTGTATAGGCAAAACAAGTACACAGCTAATTGCTGAAAGAAATATACTCGAAGCAAAAAGAATGTTGATTTATTCCAATTTAAATGTATCGCAAATTGGTGAAGCATTAGGTTATTTCGATTCCTCCTATTTTGTTCGTTTTTTCAAAAAAAATACAGGAATTACTCCGCTGGTATTTATAAGGAAATGCACTTTTTCTAACTATGGAATCAAAAAACAGGTTTAGTAATTTAATTATTGTAGGAAAATATAACCTAGAAATAAAAACTAATAAAGTATCTTATAAATATGTTTATCAATAGATTATACAATTTTATTTAATTTACAATATTGAATAAATTTAGCATTTTAAAAATGGTTGAATGAGGTATTTTATTCTTTTAAAATAACAAAATATAGTTCAATAAAATTGGACTACTTATTTTGTACAACTTGTACAACCTAGTACCTGATAAAATCTTTGCGTTCCAACTGCATCACAAATCTATTTTTATAATTCAATTATAGTTTACGTTTATTTATTAGATCAGTGTTTTGTTAGGCAAGCAAAGTTTTATTTAACCAATTCATAACAAGCTTATTTTTAAACCAGAATGTCATTTGTTAATGGTAATTAATTATTTTACTAAAAGTTTTCAATTTTTTGATGTTAAAAAAATGAATATGGCCTATATTTACATTTTTAAAAGTTAATATATTCAATTATATAATTGACAATCAAACATTTGCCATAAAACATTCTAGATGTTAAAATATTGAATTCATTTAAAATATAGCATCTAGGATGTTTTTTATTTGAATATTGAAAATAGAATTCTATATTTGCACCTCAATTTTTGGAAAAAAAATATTATATAGCATGTATTTAACATCAGAAGTAAAGAAAGACATTTTTACGAAACACGGAAAAGGCGCAGTAGACACAGGTTCTGCAGAGTCTCAAATAGCATTGTTTACGTTCAGAATCAACCACATGACTCAGCACTTGAAGAAAAATAAAAAAGACTTCAACACGCAAAGAGCACTATTAAACTTGGTTGGTAAAAGAAGAAGATTGCTAGACCATTTGAAACATGTAGAGATTTATCGCTACAGAGCTGTTTTGAAAGACTTAGAAATCAGAAAGTAAACTGGTTAAACAAAATAAACCTTAAAGGCAATCCCTTACGATTGCCTTTTTTTATATATAATAAATTATTAAAAGATGTCGCAACAAGCAATAGTAAAAACGTTTGACTTAGGTGATGGAAGAATGATATCCATCGAAACTGGAAAATTAGCTAAGCAAGCAGATGGATCAGTAGTAGTTCGCATGGGTGACACCATGCTTTTAGCCACAGTATGTGCAAAAAAAGAAGCAGGAGAAAATGTTGATTTTCTTCCTATGTCAGTTGATTATCAGGAAAAATATGCCGCTGTTGGTCGTTTTCCTGGTGGATTTTTTAAACGTGAAGCAAGACTTTCAGAGTACGAAATATTAATTTCTCGTTTGGTAGATAGGGCTTTAAGACCATTATTTCCAGATGATTACCATGCTGATACCCAAGTTTTAATTACCTTAATCTCTTCCGATAAAGATGTAATGCCCGATGCATTAGCCGCATTAGCAGCATCAGCAGCCATTGCTGTTTCTGATATTCCTTTTAACGGTCCAGTTTCTGAGGTTAGAGTTGGACGTATTGATGGTAAATTTATAATTAATCCTTCGCGCTCAGCCATGGAAACTGCTGATTTAGATATCATTGTAGCAGGAACCATGAAAGATATTAACATGGTTGAAGGTGAAATGAACGAGTGCAGCGAAGATGATTTGGCAGCAGCAATGAAAGTAGCTCACGAAGCTATTAAAGTTCAATGCCAAGCACAAATTGAATTGGCCGAAATGGTTAAATCAACTGCAAAAAGGGCATACAACCACGAAAAACATAATTTAGAACTTAGAGCAGCTATTGAAAAAGCTTGCTATGATAAAGTATACGAAGTAGCCAAACAAGGCAACGCAAATAAATCAGAAAGAGCTTCAATGTTTGAAGCCATTAGAAATGAATTTGCTGCTACATTGTCAGAAGAAGATCAAAAAGCAAATGCATTTTTAATAAAAAAATACTTTCATGATGTTGAGAAGGATGCCATTAGAGATTGTGTGATAAAAGAAAGAACACGTTTAGATGGTAGAAAATTGGATCAAATACGCCCAATTTGGAGCGAAGTTGATTATTTACCTTCGGCTCACGGTTCAGCAATCTTTACACGTGGCGAAACGCAATCATTAACTACAGTTACACTTGGCAGCAAGTTAGATGAGCAAATGATAGACGGTGCAGTAGTAAATGGTTACAACAAGTTTTTATTACATTATAACTTCCCTCCTTACAGTACTGGCGAAGTAAAACCTATGCGTGGCACCGGTCGTAGAGAAGTTGGTCATGGTAATTTGGCCATGCGTTCTTTAAAACGTGTATTGCCAGCCGATTCAACATATACAATTAGAGTTGTTTCAGATATTTTAGAGTCAAATGGTTCCTCATCAATGGCAACTGTTTGCGCTGGCACATTGGCTTTGATGGATGCTGGTATTAAAATAACTAAACCTGTTGCAGGTATTGCGATGGGTTTAATTGCCAATGACAAAGGCGAATATGCAGTATTGTCAGATATTTTAGGCGATGAAGATCATTTAGGAGATATGGATTTTAAAGTTACAGGTACCAAAGACGGTATTGTAGCTTGCCAAATGGACATTAAAGTAGATGGCCTTTCATATGAAGTATTAGCACAAGCCTTAAATCAAGCAAAAGCAGGCCGTTTACACATTTTAGGTGAAATGGCGAAAACCATTGAAGCACCAAGAGAAGATTACAAACCACATGCACCAAGAATTGTGATCATCGAAATTCCTAAAGAATTTATTGGCGCTATTATTGGCCCTGGAGGAAAAATTATTCAGGAAATGCAACGTGAGTCAGGCGCCCAAATCAGTATCGAAGAAATTGGAAGTATTGGAAGAATAGAAATTTCGTCTCCTGATAAAGCTTCAATCGACAAAGCATCTGCAAGAATTCGTGGTATTGTTGCCATTCCAGATGTGGGCGAAACCTACACAGGTAAAGTAAAATCAATTATGGCCTTTGGTGCTTTTGTTGAATTTATGCCGGGTAAAGATGGTTTATTGCACATTTCAGAAATCGACCATAAACGTATCGAAACCATGGATGGTATTTTTAAAGAAGGTGAAGTAGTAACTGTAAAACTAATTGGTGTTGATCCCAAAACAGGTAAGTTTAAGTTAAGTAAAAAAGCCTTAATGCCAAAGCCTGAGAGCGCAGCTAAAGAAGCCTCTGCTCCTGCCGAAAATAACTAGTTACTAATTATTATTCATATAAAAAGCAGCATTTGTTCATTCAATTGCTGCTTTTTTTGTACCTCAATTTTTAACACATATTTGGGCAAATCCTTAATTCCAGCTTTGGCTGTAATTAAGGTCGGGCTGTTCACGCTACAAGGTAGCTTGTTTCCATCCCTTTTGCGAAATATGTTTTTGACAAAAGCCTAAGCTTTTGTCCTGCTGAGCAAAGCGAAGCACAATTCAATTGTTCTGTGTGACAATTTTAATTAAATCATAAAAAATCATTTTACTTACAAAAGCCTAAGCTTTTGTCTTGCTGAGCAGAGCGAAGCACACTTCAATTGTTCAGTGTGACAATCTTAATTAAATCAAAAAAAAAATCATTTTATTTTGACAAAAGCCTAAGCTTTTGTCTTGCTGAGCAGAGCGAAGCA
>CAMBZU010000011.1 GCA_945872355.1 Chitinophaga pinensis | reverse complement strand
GTTTTTAGCAACAGACGCAACTCCTTGATTGATTCCTTTACTGGTATAAATAATGAATTTGACATAGTGAATTATATTTGAGACCAAAGATAAAACAAAAAAACCAATATACAAAATATTGGTCTAATTAATATTTCACTTTAGTATAATAGCTAAAATAACTAAGAACTTTGAAAATCTTCGCCAGAAATTTAGGTGGTCAATTTGAATCGGAATTAGGTGGTCAATTTAATCGGTGTGTGCAGCAATCAGCTTATTTTCGGAACCAGTTCCATAAATCATAGCGGAAGCACTTCCACTTATGATATATTTACTGCCAAATACACTTCGACAGGTACATTTGTTTGGGCAAAAAAATGTGGAAGCACTGATACAGAATCAGCATATTCAATAAAAACGGATGCAAGTGGCAATGTTTATGTGGCTGGATATTATAGCTCTGCTTCTTTTGTATTTGGAACATCTACATTAACTTTGGTAGGCGGTAGCGACTTTTTGGTTTTGAAATATGACTCTTCAGGAAATGAATTATTTGCAATAAGTGCAGGAGCAGCAGGATATGAAGATGTTAACCATGTGGATATTGATGCACTTGGAAACATATATTTATCAGGTGGGTTTCAACAATCAAGTCTTATTGTTGGCACTACCACATTAACCAATGCAGGCGGTGGAGATGGGTTTCTAATAAAATACGATGCGACCGGAACTCCATTTTGGGCAACATCCGTAGGTTATGATTTGAATGATGGAGTACGCGCGGTTACTATAGATGCATCAGGTGATATCTATCTAACAGGAAGTTTCCAAAGTTATCAAATTTATCTGGGCGCTTTTCTTTTACCCAATTCAGCACCAAATGGAGCCAGTGCCGATTTCTACATTGGCAAACTGAACAATACTTTAGTTTCTAATTCTGAATTAAATAACAAGCTTTCTAATTTTATTTTATATCCTAACCCTTTTTCTGTTAACGCTACAATAACTTTTTCAGAAGAACAAAAAAATACATCAATAAAAATAATTAACTTACTCGGTGAAGAAGTCGGAACAATAAACTTCACAGGTAGACAGCTTGTGATAGACAAAGCAGAAATGAAAGCAGGTATATATTTTGTTCACACAACTGACGAACAGAAAAATATTTGTATTAGAAAAATAATAATACAGTAAACACATAAAAAACTTGACACTGAAGAAAAGCAATACTGATACCAGCGGCAAAAAAAATTAGCTTTATTGTGCTCCTAATGAAAGTTTATTTTAAATTTGAAATGTGGTTTTCAAAAGAAAGTTTGTGCTTCAAAATCGCCAACTTTCTTTAGCCGCGAATCGTTAGCCTCATGCTTACAATTAAAAAAATTTTTATCTTTACAAGTTGTTGCAAAAAATTATTACTAATCTGGGAGATTATGTTTACAGACAATTCCATTAATTTAGAACTTTTAAAAAAACGTGCTTACAATCTGCGTTGGGCAACTTTCCCATCAGATGTTATTCCTTTAACAGCTGCGGACCCTGATTTTCCGAGTGCCCCCGAAATAGCTGAGTCAATTTCTGCTTTTACAAAGGACAGATATTTTTGCTACGGACCGCCTGAAGGTCTTCCTGATTTTAAGGAAAGTGTTGCAAATTATTATCAGAAAAAACGAAATGTACCTGTTTCTCCTGCCTATACGTTTCCGGTTGACAGTGCCGCCTTCGGTATATTTTTAACATGTAAGGCTTTTCTTTTACCAGGCGAAGAAGCAATAATCTTTGACCCTGTAGATTTTTTATTTCGTTATTCTATCGAGTCTGTTGGCGCTGTAGCTATCCCGTTTGCAATAGCTCCTGGCAGCTCAAAAGTGGATTTTGAACAAATGGAAACCTTAATCACAAAAAAAACTAAACTTATTTGTCTTTGTAATCCATTAAATCCGACAGGTAAAGTTTTCACGAAAGACGAATTGATTCAATTAGGAAATATAGCTTGCAAACATAATTTGATTATTTTATCTGATGAGATTTGGAGTGATATTGTTTTTTATCCAAACGTATTTACAAGTATTGCTTCTATCGATCAAGAGATCAGAAATAGAACAATTACTATAACGGGGTTCAGTAAATCATACGGATTGGCTGGATTGCGGATTGGAGCAGTTATGGCTCACAACCAAAATCATTTTTCAAAATTGATAGATGCCTCTTTACATAATTCTACAATACATGGAGCGAATGTATTGTCTCAGGTAGGTGCAACTGCTGCATTAACAAAATGTGACTATTGGTTAAGCGATTTTTTGAAGCATCTTACATCCATGCGAACATTGCTTGTGAATGAACTCAATACTATACCAGGGTTTAATTGTATTCCGCCCGAAGGGTGTTACGTTGCTTTTACAAATATCACAGCCACAAAAAAATCAAGTCAAGAAATACAGGAATTTCTTTTAAAAGAAGCTAAAGTGGCTATTGTTCCAGGATTAAAACAATGGTTCGGTGATGGAGCAGATGGATATATTCGAATGAGTTTCGCAACATCTGAAGAAATTTTAACGGATGCGCTTGGAAGAATAAAAAAACACTTGAAATGAAAGCAGTTATAATTGGTGGAGGTATTGCAGGTCTTACCATGGGCCTAAAGTTGCAAGCAGAAAATTGGGAGGTTGTGATATGTGAGAAGTCATCTTCTTTACCCAAAAGTGGTCATGCCTTTTTGATACATTATGATGGACTTTCAGTACTATCCGAACTCTTTATTGATACGAAATCACGTCTATTGAAGCAACACGTCAATCTTTTTATCCTCAGAAGACCTGATAATCAAGAAAAAATTAAAATAAAGTTAAATGATTGGTATTGCTTAAAACGAACAGAGATGATTTCATTTCTTCATTCGTTATCTACGCTTGAAATATTTATACAAGGAAGATCCTTTTCTAATTTTCTATATCAAAATAATAAAGTAGTGGCTGCTGTTTTTGAGAATGGAGACATCGAATATGGAGATGTATTTATTGGTGCTGATGGAAGTAATTCAAAGGTGAGAGATTCGATTTTTGGTGAAACAAATTTTAGTCCTGTTGAGGTAAATGAAATAGTTGGCACTTCCAAAATAATGAATAGAAACGGGGAGCATCTTATTTTTCAAAAAATACAAAGTGATGATAAAGGATTAGCTTTTGGATATATTCCAACTTCTTCTGATGAAGAAGTATGGTTCCTGCAATATGATGTAAATTTATCCGATGGCAGCGAAGAAAATAATCCCGAAAGCTTAAAAGCATTTTGTTTAGAAATGATTAAAGATTTCCCTATTGATGCGAAAACGATTTTAGATTCCACAGATTTTAAAAGTGCATATATTTGGAAAACACGGGATTTTGATTTACTTCCAAGTTTTCACAAAGAAAATGTTGTTTTAATTGGTGATGCTGCACATTTAACTCTTCCTTTTACGAGTGCAGGAACAACGAATGCACTTTTAGATGCAAAGTGTTTATCTGAATCATTAAGTAAATTTAAAACTATTGAAGAGGCTTTTACTAATTATTATCAAACTAGATTACTAGAAGTTAAAAGTCATATAGACCAAGGCCGGCTATTAAAAAAAATATTTTTAAATCCTAAAGAAAACAATGAACGAGGCTTTTTATTGCCTTTAATGTCTGATTCTAATAAACAGAAATCGGCTATTATTGAAAAGCCATTAAAGATAATCTATTATACAGATCCTCAATGCTCAGCTTCTTGGCTATTTCAACCGATTCTTCGAAAGTTAAAATTGGAATACCGCGATTATCTAACTATTGATTATCATATTGGGGTGGGTGGGCCATCATGGGAACAATCTAACATCGGCAGCATTAAAACGCCATTAGATGCTGCGAAACACTGGGAAGAATTAAGCGCGTCTCAAAACATGATTTTAGATGGCGATGTTTGGTTAGAGGGCCCATTGTATTCTTCTTATTTGCCGTTAATTGCTTTTAAAGCTGCGCAATTACAAGACAGCGATAAGGCAATTACTTTTTTACGACGATTGAAAGAATTAGTGTTCTTGGAAAAAAAGAATATCACTAGGTGGGGAATAATTGAAAATGCGGCTCTTTCAAGTGGTATAGATGCTGCCGTATTAAAGGAAGACTGCACAGGTAAAGGATCTCAATTGCTTGAAGCTGATTTAGAATTAGCGAAAGATTTAAAAATAACAATGTTTCCAACGTTAATCTTTTTAAAGGATGGTATCGCCTTTAATAGAATAAATGGTGTTCAAACATATGAAAATTTCGAAGAAATTATTCTTGAGGTAATTCCTAATGCAGTAAAGAATACAATTAATTGCAGTGCCGAGGCGTTATTTTCTTTATATCCCAATATGACTGAATCTGAATTTTCTTTTATTTTGAACATATCAATTGCAGAGTCACGCATATTGCTGAATGACTTATATGATAAAGGTAAAATTGATAATTATAGGATTAAAAATGGAACTGTTTGGAAGGTTAAATTATCCTCTAAAATTTCAATTTGAGGAAGCGACTTGTTTAGCGGCTAGTATTTTTCAACGCCCAAATTGCTCCGTTTTTTGTTGCCAGTTTTTCTAATTTTCCGTTTGCAGTTAAGTCATCTAAATATTTTTCACATTCGTTTCGTGGTTTTTCTGTCAGTTCGGAAAATTCTTTTGCTGTCAATGAATGATATTTTGAAAATACTGCATTCCATGTTTTGTCATAAATGTTTTTGGTAGCAGAAGGATACAATTTAACCAAAACATTCTCAAACGTGCTGTATGGTTTCGAACCATAAACCATTTCTTTATTTCCTGTTGAGTCTGTAAAAAACATTGTAGGGAAACCCCTTACGCCTAATTCTCTACCTAATTTTAAATCTTCTTCAAAAAGTTCTTTTGCTTTTCCTTCGTAATCGGCTTTGAACTTAATAATGTCAAGTCCAACCTTTTTTCCTGCTAATTCTAAATATTCCCATTTTGTAATGTTCTTTTTTTGAAGAAAAACCATTTCTCGTATTTCACGAAGAAACAAAATTGCCTTTTCATTGTCTTGTATTTGTGCGGCCTTAAAAGCAATTGAAGGTGGATAAGACGAATGCAATGGGTCTTCTAACCAAACGTCTCCGACCATGGGCATATCATAAAAAATGCTTGCTTCGTCCCAATGATGAGCTACGTCAGAAGGCTTGCTAATTCCTCCACTATTATAACTCCAATCACGAAGTAGGCCTCCCATTCTGTATTCAACCTCAATGTTGTTTCCATACTCTAATTTTAGCTTTCGTAGTTGTGGTTCAATGCCCCAACAAGAAGAACATATAGGGTCGGTATAATAAATTATTTTTATAGGTTTTATTCTTGCTTTTTCCAAACTACTGTTTGCTGAACTTGTTTTGTTAGTTGGTATTTCACAAATACCACTTTCAGGGTCGCATATTAAAGGGTTTTTAATTTCCATTTTCTTTTTTGTTTGAGTTTGACAAGCTAAATTGCCAATTGCGAATATTGTGATTAAAATAAGATAAGTTATTTTCATTTTTTTCAAGTGTCTCACTGCCGAAGGCTGTTCCATGGTAAATTTACCAACTCTGGTAGGCTCTTTTAAAGCAGATTTTTCCCTTCATTTATTATGTTCAACAAATCATTTTGGGTAAACGTATAGAAATAAATCCCTCATTACATTTTGTCAGGAGTAATGGGTGCTGGAACTATATTATTAACAGGGTTGATACTTTTTAAGTACATAAATATTGCATGAACATCATCATCTTTTAAACTTTCATAATTATACCAAGGCATCGGAGGCAAAAGCATTCGCCCACCTTCTAAACCTTTGAATTTACCTTCTCTAATTGCCTTTTTGAATTGTTCCTCTGTCCAGTTGCCTATCCCTGTTACGTCAGGTGTTAAATTGCCTGCGAATGAAACACCCCAAGGTCCGGCAGAAGCTGTTAGGTCGGGATAAAACATGGCAAAACCTTCTTTAATCAACTTGCTATCAAATTTTATAATCGGTCTGTCTGAAGGATACCCCGACAACATTAATTCAGGAATAATTTCGGGTCCGTTGGCACCCATTTTTTTGGGAGAATGGCAGTCGTTGCAGCCAATTACGGTTACAAGGTATTCGCCATGTTTAACAACGTCTTCGGGGTTTACAGTAACCGTAGTTTTTTCTTCATTTGACTCTTGATTATTGCTTGAGCAAGATGTGATATAAAGAGCAAAGCTAATTGCCATTAATACCATAATTAAAACGTTTTTTTTCATTTTGTTTTATTTTTTACTACTGGTTAATTTTATACAAAAATACGATTTATTTCTGTGTTTCGGTTTATTTTACCGCATAGGTCAAAAAATACGTCGTATAGGTGAATACCGCGATTATAGTCAAGATTCTGTAGCTATGGAAATGGGAATGAGTCCTTCCGGTTACAGTCGTATTGAAAGAGACGAAGTTTCTATAACGGGGGATAAATTAAATCGTCTTGCAGAGATTTAAAAAGTGTCTTTATGAGATCTAGTTAGACCTGAAGAATCAATTGTTTTTAATAATTATGGTACAGCAAAGGACAATAGCTTTTCTACAATTAATAGCGCCTTGGATATTGATAAAGAGGAACAACTTTATAAGCACTTCAGCGGCAGATGTTATGGATTGGGGAGAAACAGAAGATTACACCATCAATATTACAACAGCAGTTGGCCTGAATGAAGTAAATAAAGTTGCCAATAATATTCTTGTCTCAAATCCAGTAACAACAACACTTAATGTTACACAAGATTTATTATACAATATTACCTACAAAATAGCAAGTATTGCAGGCCAAGAAATGCAAATAGGAGTAATAAATAATGCCGAAAAACAAATTAACGTGGCGTCACTTTCAGATGGAATTTATTTCTTACAATTGTTTGACAATAACAAATCGATTGGACAACAAAAGTTTATAAAAAATGTCAAATAAAAAAGACACAAAAAGTAATGGCAGGAGCCAAGATGGTTGGTCGAAACAACAAGCCTAAAGAAATTTTCAGTTTAATTTAAAACGTATATTTGTGATTAATAAGCAAGGCATTTATACATTAAAAATAAGGGAGTTTTGCGCTAGCAATAAAAGACAATTATGAAAAGACTATATAACTTAGACTACTTAAGAGGATTAGCTGCTTTGGGAATAATGATTTACCATTATCTAGAATGGACATTTGATGAATTTTCAGCTGACACTTTTATGGGAAGACTTGGTATTTATGGAGTTTCTATATTTTATGTTCTTAGCGGACTTACACTTTACTATGTTTATTTCGAAAAAATGAAACCTAATAAAGAAGATATTATCTCCTTTTTCAAAAAAAGAATTTTCAGAATATTTCCATTACTTTGGCTTGTAACCATTGTTGCTATCATCTTATCAAGAAAAACGCCTGACTTTTATAACCTCTTTCTAAACCTTACTGGTCTATTTGGATTTATTAAATGGAACACCTATTTTTCTGCAGGTATCTGGTCAATTGGTAACGAATTGGTTTTTTATGTCTTCTTTCCATTCTTTATACTCTTTACAAAATCCTATAAACCACTTATGGTATTGCTTGCAATTATTATATTGGGCTTATATTTGCACTTTACATTTTATAACTTAAATCAAGCTATAATACTTAGTGAGCAATGGCATAATTATACAAATCCATTAAATCAAGTTTTTCTTTTTCTTGGTGGTTTTTTAATAGGACTATTTTTTCATAACACAAAAATAAAAAACTCAATCGTTTTTGCAATTATGCTTTTGGGCATTAGTTTATTTATTTATTATCCAGTAACAGGTGACAAGATTAATTTAGTAACTGGAGTAAATAGGTTAATTTTTACAGCTTGCTGTTTTTTAATCTGTTTTTCTTTTTATAAAATGACTTTTGAGCTTCCTAAATTTATCCATAAACCGCTTGCACTTTTGGGTGAGGCAAGCTATTCAGTTTATTTAATTCACCCTTTAGTTTTTGGTGTAACAGGCATTGCATTAACAGTTACAAGCAAATACTTATTTTATGCACCTGCATCTTTTAAAATAATAATTTCAATAATATCAACACTGATATTAAGCTATATTGTTTACCAACGTTTTGAAAAATACTTCATGAAGTTTGGCAAAGGAAACAAAATTAAGTCCGAATAAAAACGCTATAACAAAGCAACGAAAAAACGGTTCATTCCTACTGTTCATCAATCTGAATCGAACACATTAAATCGTTAGGCGTGCTTGGGATTGAAGGAAAGTGATTTGAGTAAATTGCTAATGTAGAATTTGGGTTTAAAGAGCGCTTCGCCATCTACTACCTATTGCTTCTGTTTATGACAAAAAAAAGCCGCTGAACAACTTATGTCACAGCGGCTTTAAAAGATTGTTTTATGATTAATCTACATTGTCATGTAAGAAAGAATTGTTGGGCTTTATTTCTGTCTTTTTATCTTCCCCTTCTGATAATGTGTATCTCGAAACTTGAGAATCTGATGAATGAGGCACATTATCTAATTGTACATTTTTTCTAAGATAAGCTGGCCTTGATTCTAATTCATTGTACTTATTTACACTATTCCAACTGAAGTTTTTCAAACGTTCTTTTCTTTCATTTGACCTTACAATCATAGCTGTGCTGCTGCTTTCAATTTCATTTGAATTAGCGCTGTTAGCAATTTGTTGATCTTCAAATGCCACATCTTTTACAATGGCCTCTTCTGTATGTATATTCAAATTAGATTCAACTGAAGCATAATTGTAGCCATCTACATTATTTGAGCTATCGCTATCCAATGAGTAAACAATATGATCTGTTGCTTTTACTTCATTTGTTGCAACTATTTCAGTTTGTAAAGCATTGGGCTGAGGGCTACCATACAAGGGAGTAACCTTTTTTGCTGGTGCCTTCGTTGTTTCAAAGCCAATGTCTTTTTTATTATTAAAGCCTGTAGCAATAATAGTTACAATAACATTGTTACCTAAAGTATCATCAATACCATAGCCTTGAATTACTTCTGCAGTTCCTCCAGCAGCATCTTGTAAAAAGTCTGTAATTTCTCCAAACTCATCCATGCTGATTTCATTTTCACCAGAACCACATTTTATATTTAATAGCACATGACGAGCTCCTTTAATATTACTATCATTTAACAATGGAGAATTTAATGCTTTTTCAACAGCCACTAAAGCACGATTTTCGCCACTTGCTTCAGCACTTCCCATAATTGCCACACCACTATCTTTCAACACTGTTTGAATATCTGCAAAATCGGTATTTACATGTAACTTTTCAGTAATGATTTCTGCAATACCTTTAGCACCTGTTGTAAGTATATTATCGGCATGCCCAAAAGCATCAGTCATTTTTAAATTACCGTAAATCTCTCTTAACTTATCATTACGAATTTCAAGCAAGGTATCTACATTCTTTTTTAATTCTTCAATTCCAGCATCTGCTTGCGCTTTTCTTCTTTTTCCTTCAAAACCAAAAGGAATAGTTACAATAGCAACAGTAAGTATTCCCATTTCTTTTGCAACACTTGCAATTACAGGTGCAGCGCCTGTGCCCGTGCCACCGCCCATACCTGCAGTAATAAAAATCATTTTAGTTTTTTTATCCAAAAATGCTCTTATTTCGTCAATGGTTTCAATGGCCGAATTTTTTCCAACTTCAGGATTTGATCCCGCACCTAAGCCCTCAGTTAACGTTGCACCTAAAATTACTTTAGTTGGCACCGGACTTTTATCGAGCGCTTGTTGATCGGTATTGCAGACAATAAAGTCAACACCTTTAATTCCTTGACGATACATGTGATCAACTGCGTTGCAGCCACCGCCGCCAACACCTATTACTTTAATAATAGATGAGTTAGTTTCTCTTGGGAGGTCGAAATTCATAATTGAGTTTGGCATAATATATTGTATTTAATTTTTCTATTTATTTATTGGGCATCTTCATCAAAAATCTGCCTTGTTTTTTCTAATAATTTTTCGAGCCAACTACTTTGTTTACCTGGTATAGAATGGCCTGTAACTGGTGGTTTTTCTGGCTCTAGCTCTGGTGTTACTAGTGGTTGATTTATTTCATCGGGGGTAATTGCTTTTAATTTCTGAAAACCTCTTAGCACCAAACCTACACCTGTAGCATACATTGGGCTTGCAACATCTTCGTTTCCTTTTGATACATGCTCATTTGGATATCCAATTCGTGTATCCATACCCGTAATATACTCAACCAATTGTGTGGTATGTTTTAATTGCGCTCCTCCTCCAGTAATCACAATGCCTGCAATCAATTTCTTTTCGAATCCCGAATTTTTTATTTCATAATACACGTGCTCAATAATTTCTTCCATGCGCGCCTGTATAATGTGCGACAAATTTTTGATGGTAATTTCTTTGGGCTCTCTACCTCTTAAACCAGGTATAGATACAATTTCATTTTCTTGATTTTCGCTTGCAAGCGCAGAGCCAAATTTTACTTTCAACAATTCTGCCTGCCCTTTAATGATAGTACATCCTTCTTTAATATCTTCTGTAATTACATTTCCTCCGAAAGGAATCACAGCTGTATGACGAATAATTGAATCTTGAAAAATAGCAACATCTGTTGTTCCACCACCTATATCTACTAGTACCACTCCTGCTTCTTTTTCTTCATTGCTTAATACAGCATCGGCTGATGCTAATGGTTCAAGTGTAATACCACTAACTTCTAAACCTGCTTTTCTAACACACTTAACTAAATTATTGATGGCTGCAATTTGTCCTGTGATGATATGAAAATTAGCTTCTAATCTTCTGCCGCTCATCCCAATTGGCTCCTTAATACCCGACTCGTTATCAACCATATATTCTTGCGGAATAACATCTAGAATTTCTTCGCCAGGCAACATGGCTAGCTTAAACATGTCATCAATTAAAGCATCAATATCTTTTTGATTAATTTCTGTATCGGAATTGGTTCTTGTTCTTATACCATTATGCTGTAAACTTTTGATATGTTGACCAGCAATACCAACATTTACAAATTTAATAGGAATACCAGTTTTTTGTTCTGCTTCTTCAACTGCAACTTTAATAGATTGTACCGTACGTTCAATATTTGCAACTTGACCACGCATTACACCCACCGACTCCGTTTTACCTAAGCCTAAAATCTCCACCTTGCCATGCTCGGTAAGTCTTCCAACCATTACTACAATTTTTGTAGTACCTACATCTAAACCTACTATATATTGCTCGTTCGCCATTTTGCTTGATATTGCTTTTTACTTTTTATTTGAAACTTGACTTCTAGTGCTAGGCACAGTTTTAATTTTACTGCAAACAATTTGATTTTTATATTTCAAATTAATTGTTTCATAAATGTTCCAACCAACTTTATTCAATCCATACTTATAAAAAATAAAAAGCTTATTCAACTTTTCATCAATGTCCTGAAAGTTGCCTAATACAATGATATGGCTACCTGCCAATGGCACTAATTCAACATCTTCGCCAACATATACTTGCTCAATTTGCGCTTTCCAAAATTCGCTCGAATCCAAGTATTTAGCAAGGCGATAAATGCCAAATAAGTTGTTTTTTATCAACACACTATCGTTAATATCTGTTTTACTGTAATTGATGTTGTAACACACATCATAACTTTCATAAATATTGCCATTAAATACAGGCAAATTAGCCGTGTAACGATCACTCCAACGCATCATAAATCCATCTTCATCCAAATAAAAACTTTCTCCGCTTGAATTAATAATGCGTGCAATAGGACGCTTTGTCGTAATATTGATTTTTACCACGCCATTAATAGTTTTGTAAACTTCTGCATTCGCAATAAATGAATTTGCATTAAACATTTTCTCCATTGATGCTAAGTCAATCTTGTGCATGGCTTCACCCTTTAACTTTTTGTTCTTCTCTTTTAACATCTCAAAAACATCATCATTCTTTATAAAATCATGCGCATCAATGTTATTAATATTTACATCCACTTCTGAACAAGCTTTTTCATCTAATGTATTATTTGCAAAACCTAAAATAGTTAGCACGCCAATAACTGCCAATGACCAAGCAGCAAGTACCAATATTTTTTGAAGTTTTTTATTCATTGATATTTGCTTGGTTAAACAGTTTTTCGATAGGCGCAACCAATTGATCAATATCTCCAGCACCAAGCGTTACAAGAACTTCTGGTTGCTTTTCTTTTAAGTAATTTAATATTTCGGTTGTATTAAGAATTTGCTTCTGCTTACAAGTAATATTGTGCAGTAGCATGCTGGCACTTACACCAGCTATTGGCAATTCTCTGGCTGGATAAATATCCATCAAAATTACTTCATCTAAAATTGACAAGCTACTTGAAAAGCCTGCTGCAAAATCTCTTGTTCGGCTATAAAGATGCGGCTGAAAAATACCTGTTATTTTCTTGTTTGGATATAATTGTTTAATAGAATTTACACAAGCTCTTATTTCTTCTGGATGATGGGCATAATCATCAATATAAACAAAATCATTACGATTGATGCGATAATCGAAACGCCTGTTTACACCTGAAAAACTTTTGAGTGCTTTTTTTATATCAATGGGCAACACACCCATTATTTGTGTTGCTGCAATTGCAGCTACTGTGTTCTCCACATTATGCAAACCGGGCAATCCCAAACAAATATCATTGATATTTTCGATGCAACTGATAAAGTCAAACTTATATTTTCCGTCTTCAATTTTTATATTGCCAGCAAAAAAATCGGCACGCTCTTCTAAAGCATAATGATAAACTTTCACATCGTGGGCTTGCGCTAATTTATAATTCAAACCTAACTTAGTAATTAATGCACCACTCGATTTAATTTGTGATGTAAACAACTTGAACGATTCTTTAAGCTGAGTGTCGTCGCCATAAATATCTAAATGATCGGCATCCACTGAAGTTACAATTGCCACATTAGGATGCAAGGTTAAAAACGAACGATCATATTCATCTGCCTCCACTACAGTTGGTGATAAAACATCCGTTTTCAATGTTACATGATAAGGTTTGTTTTCATCATCATGTATATTATTTCCAGCTATGAAATTAGAGTTGTAATTTTTAGCAATACCACCTAAAAATGCAGTTACATCATAGCCCGATGATTTTAAAATATGTGTAAGAATTGTGCTTGTAGTTGTTTTACCGTGAGTTCCAGCAACTGCTAATGTATAGGTACTAGCGGTAATCATTCCTAATACCTCAGCACGTTTTTTTATCACATATTCGTTTTGTTGAAAATAATTCAATTCCTTATGTGCTTTAGGAACAGCAGGCGTAATAACGATTAACACCTCACTCCTATCAATCGCTAAAAAGGATTCCTCTACCAAGTTAATATTATCTTCAAAATGAATTTTTATTCCTTCTTTAATTAATGCATCGGTAAGCAAAGAAGGTGTTTTATCATAACCAAAAACAGTTATTCCAATGGCATTAAAATAGCGCGCAATAGCACTCATGCCAATACCACCAATACCAATAAAATATGCCTGTTTAATATTATTAATCACCTTTAATTATTTATCTGCTGTTGCTAATCTATAAACCTCTGCAGCAATTACTTCTGCCGAATCTTTTATTGCTAAACGCATAATATTATGCTCTAATTTGTGTCTCTTTTCTTCATTGTTCATCAAATCCAATACTATATCGCCTAGCTTTTCTTTTGCATCTTCATCTTTAAGTAAAACAGCTGCATTGTAATTTACCAATGCCATTGCATTTTTTGTTTGATGATCTTCAGCCGCCAAAGGATATGGAATCAAAATAGCGGCTTTGTTTACTAAACTTAATTCTGAAACTGAACTTGCCCCAGCTCTCGACACTACTAAATCTGCTACAGCATAAGCATAATCCATTTTAGTAACAAAATCAAAAGCATATATTCCTTTATCAGCATGTTTTGCAACAGCATCTTGAGCTGTTCCTATAAAGGCTTTACCTGTTTGCCAAATCAATTGAATATTTTGCGCTGCAAAACTTTCAATGTTTTTAAGAATACTTTCATTGATTGTTCTTGAGCCTAAACTACCGCCTGTTACAAACAAAGTTTGATAACCTTCTTTCAAATTAAAATAGGCCAATGCCCGCTCTCTTTTACCACTTAAATTTAATATGTCATTTCTAACAGGATTACCAGTTAATTTAATCTTTTCTTTTGGAAAAAATGTATCCATATGATCGTAAGCAACACAAATTACTTGAACTCTTTTTGCTAATAATTTATTGGTAATTCCTGGATATGAATTTTGCTCTTGGATTAAAGCAGGTATATTTAATTTTGAAGCAGCATAAAGTAATGGGCCACTCGCAAAACCGCCTACACCAACTACTACATTAGGCTTAAAGGATTTTATTATTTGTCGTGAACGCCATATACTCTTTAGCAAACGAAACGGAAAAGCTAAATTGCCAATTGAAATTTTTCTTTGTATTCCTGTAATATTTAAGCCTTCAATTTTATAGCCTGCAGCGGGTACTTTTTCCATTTCCATTTTGCCAATAGCGCCTACAAATAATATTTCAACTTGATTATACTTCGCCTTTAATGCATTTGCAATGGCAATGGCCGGAAATATATGTCCGCCTGTTCCTCCTCCGCTAATAATTACTTTAAGCAATGGCCACCTCCTCTTCTAAATTTGTATCTAACTTATCTTTTTCAGTTTCACCAGCACTCACACTTAATATAATACCAACACCAATACTTGTAAACCAGATTGAAGTTCCTCCCATACTTAGCATGGGCAATGGCTGCCCAGTAACTGGAAATAAATTGGTTGCCACCGCCATATTAATCATAGCCTGAAACACCAAACTAAAGGCACAACCAAAAGCAAGCAAGGAGCCAAACATGCGCGAACTTTGTGTTGCTATTCGCGTTCCTCTAAACAATAGAATTAAATAAAGCAGCACAATCAACAATCCAAAGGCCAGGCCATATTCTTCTATAATAATTGCATATATAAAATCAGAATAAGGATGTGGTAAAAAATTTCTTTGAGAACTTTTACCCGGACCTTTTCCCAACGGGCCGCCAGTTGCAATGGCTATTTTTGATTGTTCTACCTGAAAATTGCCTTTGTTATCTTTGTCATTGCTAATAAAATTTTCAATCCTTTTCATCCAGGTGCCAAAGCGCGGGAACACTTTAGGCGCAAATTTACCCACACTTAAAATAATTAAAATAGCCACAATGCCCAATCCTACTAAGGTAAGCAAATGTTTATAATGAATACGCCCAATAAACATCATTACAAAACAGGTTGTAAATAACACTGCTGCAGTAGAAAAATTGGCGGGTAAAATCAAAGCACAAACAATAACTACTGGTATTACAACAGGCAAAAAAGCATCTTTTAAACTATCTATTTTATCTTGCTTCTGCGACAATACTCTAGAAACATACATGATAAGTGCCAGCTTAGCAAAATCTGATGTTTGAAATGTTAAGGAAGTTCCTGGCAATGCTAACCAACGGCTTGCCTCATTTAAATTACTTCCTTTCATTAAAGTTAGCATCAATAATGGAATAGCTAAGAATATTGCAATTAATGATATCCCCGAAAAATAAGTGTATTTTATTTTGTGCGTGGCATACATTAAAAACAAACCAAACATTAATATAAAACCATGTTTAAACAAATAATATTCGGTGTTGCCCGATTGAAATTTATAAGCCAAAGTTCCTGTAGAGCTGTATACTACCAATAAGGATATGATGGATAATATAAGCACTACTGCCCATACTACCATATCGCCTTTTAATTTGATATTTGTGAAACTGCTCATTAAATTTACCTAAAAAATTATTGCTTTGCTGGATATCTCAAATGGAGCTCTCCATTTACTAAATCATTAACAGCACGTTTAAATTGCTGCCCCCTGTCCTCCACATTTTCAAATAAATCATAACTGGCACAAGCTGGTGATAACAATACAGTATCGCCTTCTTTTGCTAACAGTGAGGCATGATGAACAGCTTCATCTGCGCTTGATGCATTAATAATAACATGCTGGCTACTCTGACTAAAAGCTTTAAATATTTTAGTGATGTAGGTGCCTAAACAAACAATATGAAGTACTTTATCATTTACCAAATCCTTAAGCATGGTGTAATCATTTCCTCTATCAACACCACCAACAATCCAAATAATATTATTTTCTATTCTATCCATAGCCAGCCAAGTACTGTCCACATCAGTAGAAGCTGAATTATTGATGTACGTTACACCATTAATCACATTTACAGTTTCAAAATTATGCTCTTCACTCTGCAACAAGTTTAATCTTTGCTTAATAAAATCTTTTCTAATTTTAATTAACCTATCCATTGAAGTTACCTTCATGGCACTTTTACTACTGCTTTGTGACTTTTCCATTTTTTGTAATTGTTGTAATTGAGAATGTAATTAAAGTGACCTAACCGCTTGTTTGAATTGATGCCCGCGATCTTCATAATTCTCAAACAAATCAAAACTTGCACAAGCTGGCGATAATAAAACGATATCGCCTTTTTTACCTAAACGATATGCTTTTTTTACAGCTTCTTCGGCGCTAGATGCATCTTCAATAAGTGCAATGCTCCCTTTAAAAGCTTTATGAATTTTTGAATTATCCTTACCCAAACAAACAATTGCTTTAACTTTATCTTTCACCAAGTTCATGAGCATGCTATAATCATTACCCTTGTCTTGTCCACCAACGATCCAAACAACTGGATTGTTCATGCTCTCTAAAGCATACCAAGTAGAGTTTACATTTGTTGCTTTTGAGTCGTTAATAAATTCAATGCCATGCACCTTGGCAACAAACTCTAAACGGTGTTCAACGTTTACAAAGTCTTCGAGGCTTTCTCGAATAATTTCTTTGCGAACTTCTAACACTCTTGCAGATAAGCCTGCTGCCATTGAATTGTACTGATTGTGTTTGCCTTGTAGGGCTAAGTCGTGGATTGACATAGAGAATATATTATGATTTTGGTTTATAATTAAATTTTCGTTTTCGATATAGGCGCCTTCTGCAAAGCTTTCTGCAAGGCTAAAAGGAAGTAATTTTGCTGCTGTATTAAATTTCACAAACTGCGGCATCAACAATGCATCATCATAACAATAGATGAAGTAATCGGCAGCGGTTTGATTTTGTATTATTCTAAATTTTGAATCAACATAATTTTGCAATTCATAATTATATCTATCTAAATGATCGGGTGTAATATTTAATAAAACAGCAATGTTTAAGCGCACTTTATACATGCCGTCTAATTGGAAACTGCTAAGCTCAAGCACATAGTAATCGAAATTATTTTCAGCTACTTGCAATGCAAAACTTTTACCTATGTTACCAGCCAAACCAACATTTAAACCTGCCTTTGTTAGTATGTGATAGGTAAGTAAAGTTGTTGTTGTTTTTCCGTTTGTACCTGTAATTCCTATGAGGGTGGCGTTGGTGTACCTGGCAGCAAATTCAATCTCCGAAATAATTGGTGTGCCTTGCGCTTGTAGTTTTAAAATCAAAGGTGCTTGATCAGAAATACCTGGACTTTTAATAACTTCATTCGCAGTTAAAATCCATGCCTCATCATGCGTATTTTCTTCAAATTTTATATTGTATTGAAGCAATACATTTTTATATTTTTCTTTAATGCTTCCTTTATCACTTAACAATACATCATATCCTTGCTTGGTAGCAAGCACAGCACTTCCTACGCCACTTTCGCCAGCGCCCAAAATTGCTATTTTTAGATGTTTGTTCATGGTTGTATTATCTTAGTTTTAAGGTCACAAAAGTTAGGATAGCCAGCATGACACCAACAATCCAAAAACGCGTTACAATTTTTGCTTCATGAAATCCACTTTTTTGATAATGATGATGAAGTGGTGCCATCTTAAAAAGCCTATTGGCCCTTGCAAATTCAATCCCTTTCCTGCTTTTTTGATATTTAAAATAACCTACTTGCATCATTACTGATAAATTTTCTACCAGAAAAATGCCGCATAGAATTGGTATTAAAAGCTCTTTACGAATGGCCAAAGCAAATACAGCTATAATTCCTCCCAATGCTAAACTTCCAGTATCTCCCATAAATACTTGAGCTGGGTATGAATTATACCACATAAAGCCAACACAAGCACCAACAAATGCACCTATATAAATTACCAACTCACCTGAATTAGGGATGTACATAATATTTAAATAGTTTGCAAAAACAGTGTTACCCGACACATAAGCAAAAACACCCAAAGTAGCACCAATGATGGCCGATGTGCCTGTTGCCAATCCATCTAAACCATCGGTCATGTTTGCACCATTTGACACCGCTGTGATAATTAAAATAACCATTGGAATAAAAATCAACCAAGCCCAATCTCTATAATTATCGCCTAAAAATTTAAGTACAGAAGCATAATCAAATTCATTGTCTTTGATAAATGGAATGGTGGTAATGGTTGATTTGTGCTGTGCAGAATACTGCGGCAAATTTTTAGAGTCAACGCTATTTTCAAACACATGACCGTCAATAATTACTTCTTTGCTATTTCTTACTTTTTCTTTAATTACAACATTGTTATTGAAATACAAAACACTGCCTACAATAATTCCTAAACCTACTTGTCCTATAACTTTAAATGTTCCTTTTAAACCTTGCTTATCTTTTTTAAATACTTTAATATAGTCATCTAAAAAACCAATTAAACCAAGCCAAATGGTTGAGCAAATCATTAACAAAATATAGATGTTATCTAACTTAGCAAACAATAGCGTAGGTACTAAAATTGCACCTAGTATAATTAAACCACCCATTGTTGGTGTACCTTGCTTTTGAATTTGACCTTCAAGTCCTAAGTCGCGCACTGTTTCACCAACTTGTTTCTTGCGTAAATAATTGATGATACGCTTTCCAAAAACCATTGAAATTACAAGTGAGGTAATAATTGCCATAGATGCTCTAAAGGAGATGTATTGAAACACCCCTGCACCAGGGAAATCAAAGCGTTTATCAAGAAAATCGAATAAGTAATACAGCATATATTCTTCTATTCTTTATTGGTTTTTATATTTTTTCTGTTTGCAACTGTTCACTTAATTCTTGCATATCATCAAAAGGATATTTTACCCCTTTTATTTCTTGATATTTTTCGTGCCCTTTGCCTGCTATTAATACAATATCATTGGCATTGGCTAAGGCACAAGCAGTTTTTATTGCCTGCCTTCTATCAGTAATGCATAATACTTTTTTCTTAGCTACAGGATCAACTCCTTTCATCATTTGATTGATAATTTCTTCTGCATCTTCACTTCTTGGATTGTCGGAAGTAAGTATTACTCTATTGCTCATTTTACAAGCTATTTCTGCCATCAATGGGCGCTTGGCTGCATCTCTATCTCCTCCACATCCAACAACTGTTATAATTGTTTCATTGCCAGTTCTTATGTCTTGTATCGTTTTAAGTACATTCACTAATGCATCTGGTGTATGCGCATAGTCAACTATTCCTGTAATGGCATTGGCCGATCTTATAAATTGAAAACGTCCATCAACCGGATTTAAACTACTTATTGCAGTTAAAACATTTGTCCTATCTTGTTTTAACATGATAGCAATAGCATACACCATAAGGATATTGTAAGCATTAAAACTTCCAATAAGTTTGGTCCAAACTTCGGTGCCGTCAAGCTGTAATTGCAATCCTGCAAAATGATTCTCTATTATCTTAGCCTTAAAATCAGCTTGTTGATTAATAGAACATGTTTTTTTAATGGCTTTTGTATTTTGCAACATCACTGCGTAATGCCTATCATCTCTATTAGAAATGGCAAAAGCTTGCGCGCTCAACTGATCAAAAAATCCTTTTTTAGCTGCTAAGTAATGATCAAAAGTGCCATGATAATCTAAATGATCATGCGTTATATTTGAGAATGCAGCACCAGCAAAATTCAACCCTGTTATTCTATGTTGTACCACACTATGCGAACTCACTTCCATAAAACAAAATGACACGCCACTTTCTACCATCTTATACAACAACTCATTCAATTGCACAGCATCAGGAGTGGTATGTGTGGCATGGTATTCAACAGTATCAATATAATTTTTTACAGTTGATATTAAACCTGTTTTATAACCTAAAAATTTAAATAAATGATACAGTAATGTTACAGTGGTAGTTTTACCATTTGTACCTGTAACGCCTACCAATTTAAGTTTTGAAGAAGGATTATCGTAAAAATTATTTGCAATAATTCCTAAGGCATAACTTGTATCTTTAACCTTAACATAAGTAATGTACTCATTAATTACTTTGGGCAATTCGCTGCAAATAATTGCAACTGCTCCATCTTCTATCGCTTTGTCAATAAATGTATGACCATCGCTGCTCACGCCTTTTACTGCAACAAATAAACTTAACTTTTGCACTTTGCGCGAATCAAAACAGATGCTATCAACTGCTACATGTGTAACACCCAGCACCTCTTCGATGCCTGCCTTGTATATGATATCGCTTAGTAGTTTCATTTTACGACAATTCAATGGTGATGGTAGATCCTTTAAATACTTTGGTGCCCGCGGTTAACGATTGTTTTTTAATCACGCCTCGCCCTATCACTTTAACCCCTATCTTTTGATTTTCCAAAATTGTTAGTGCATCTCTTAAACCCATTCCTATCAATTGCGGTACTTCACTTTCTTTGGTTTGTAAAGCTTTTAAATTAAATGTTTCATTGTTTATTTGAGCCCATACATAATTGGCATTTTCATCAGTTATTGCTGTTTTTAACGACAGCACTTTCGCAATTACTTGCACATCACTTTTCTTACCTGATTTTACAAAAGGCACATGCACAATAGCGCGAGCGGTATCTAACTTTAAAGGATTATGAATTTCTTTGCTATTGCTATACACTTTATCTGCAATTTCTCTAAATACTGGGCCCGCAACTTCATTACCATAATAAGCTGATTTTGAAGGAGCACTCACCACTATAATGATAGAGTATAATGGATCTTTAGCAGGAAAATAACCACATAGAGAAGCCATGTAAGTTTTCTTTCCATCTTGTGTATAACCCTTATTGCCAATAGCAATTTGTGCTGTGCCAGTTTTTGCTGCTATCTGGTATGGCGCAGTTCTTAAAAAAGTGGCGGTGCCTTCTTTTACAACACCTTCCATCATTTCTCTGGCTTTGTTGATAGTAGATTGCGAACATATTGCAGGATTTAATACAACTGGCGGAAACGATTTTATTAATTGCCCTTTGGTACGAATTTCTGTTACAAATTGTGGTCGCATCATTTTACCATTATTTGCTACTGTATTATAAAAATTCAATGTTTGAAGTGGTGTAAGTTTCTCTTCATAACCTATACTCATTAATGGCAACGACAAAGCACTCCAGAGCTTAGACTTAGTATCTTTAATATATGGCGGTGCTTCTCCGGGCAATACCACGCCTAATGGTTTGTTGATGCCAAAAGCATAAAGTCGATCAATAAATTTTTGTGGTTGCTTTTTGTAATACTTCATGATAATATTTGAAGTTCCTACGTTGGAAGATTTTTCAAAAACTTGTTTCAAAGTGATCTTTCCATAACCACCATCATGTGAATCCTTCATCACATAGCCACCAGGATAAGCTTTTCTGCCACCTTCTGTATCCACCAATTCATCAAGGTCGGTATAACCATCTTCAATAACGGCCATAATTGATGCTAATTTAAAAGTAGAACCAGGCTCAGTGCCTTCACCAATTGCATAGTTAAAAGTTTCTGCATAATTACCGCTATCAAGTCGGGTAAGATTTACCATTGCTTTTATTGCACCAGTTTTTACTTCCATTAAAACAGCACAACCATGGTGTGCATTTTGTGCTATTAATTGTTTTTCCAAGGCATGATGAGCCACATCTTGAATATTAGCATCTATAGTTGTAATTACATCATTGCCGTCCTGCGGCTCTATTTCATTGTCTTGGTTAATTGGTTTGTAAACGCCTCCTGCAATCTTCTGCATTAATCTTTTTCCACTTACCCCTTGTAAATCCTTGTTAAATGCACCTTCAATGCCTAATGGCTTATTGTTTTTTCTATCGTAGCCAATGGTACGTTGTGCTAAATTTTTAAAAGGAAGCTCTCTCCTACTTTGCTGTTCTACAAGTAAACCACCTTTATATTTTCCCATTTTAATAATAGGAAAAGTTCTAACTTGTTTTAGCGTGGCATAGTTTACTTTTCTAGCAAGCAAGAAATAACGTTCATTGCTTTTTCTTGCATTTTTCAGCGCTGCTCTCCATTCATTTTTGCTGCGTTTTTCAAAAGTATGCCCAAGCTTTTCTGCTAAAGAATCTAACTTTCCATAAAATATTTTATCAGTAACAGGCTCAGATATCACATCCATTCTTAACTCAAATATGGGTACTGATGTAGCTAACAAACAGCCATCTGAAGAAAATATATTTCCTCTAGAAGCCTCAATATTAAAGTACTTCATGGTAAGCGCTTGCTCTTTTTCTTTCCAATAGGCTCCTTCAACAAATTGAATAGTGCAAACCTTAGCAATTACCGACAAACCAAAAAGCACCATAAAAAAGTACATTAAATAAATGCGCCACAAAAAATCTTTCTTTATCTCTTTCTTCTCAGCCAAGGTGTTTTTATTATTTTGTTATTATTTTAATATAATTTTTCCCGGAGGCGTTAGGCTTTCTCTAATCAACAATCCCATTTCTTCTGCTGTTTTAGCTACTTCACTTTGTTTACTCACAAACATGAGTTTTGATTTTGAAGTGATATATTCTGAGCGTAATTCTTTTAATTCATTATTGATCTTATTAATCTGTCTTATTTTTCTTTCAGCATAATAGCTATTGGAGATATAAAACAAAGCCGCAACAGTTAAAAAAAGCATAAATGGCGCTTGCTTTAAACTACTCTTGTTGGTTAAAAAATTTCCATTGATAACATCAAATATCGAACGCACAAATACTTTATGCACTTGTTTCTTTTGCTGCGTTTTAGCTTTGGCTGATGTATCAACAGCGGCAGCATCAAATTGAGCCTGTTCTTTTGCGTTTATATTTTCTTGCGCTTCCATCATTTACAATTTCTCTGCAATGCGCAACTTGGCACTTCTAGAACGGTTATTCAATTTCAATTCTTCTTCACTTGGGGTAATTAGTTGTCGGTTTACTGCTTTAAAATCTACCAACTTATTGCCGTAAAAATCTTGCTCAATAGTACCTTCAAAGTTGCCCGATTTGATAAAATTCTTCACCAATCTATCTTCTAATGAGTGATAAGAAATTACCGACAAACGCCCCCCAGGTTTCAAAACTTCAAGGCTCTGCTTTAACAACTCCTTTAATACATCCAGTTCCTTGTTTACTGCAATGCGCAAGGCCTGAAATACTTTGGCCAAATATTGCTGCTCCCTCATTTTTGGAATGCAAGAAACAATGGCTTGTTTAAACTCTTCTGTGGTATTGATTTTCTTTGATAATCTTTCTTTAACTATACAGGCAGCTAGTCTTTTACTATTTTCTACTTCGCCATAGGTGCTAAACATAGCTACTAAATCTTGTTCAACATAAGTATTCACAATATCAGCAGCTGTAATGCTTCCTGCCTTATCCATACGCATATCTAACTTTCCTTCAAATCGTGTGCTAAAGCCTCTTGTACCTTCATCAAACTGATGAGATGAAACACCCAAATCGGCCAGAATCCCATCTACCGGCAGTGCGTTATACATCTTCAAAAAGTTCTTCATATACTTAAAGTTTTGTTTAATCAGTACTAGTTTTTCATCTTCTTGTTTATTGGCAAAAGCATCATCATCTTGATCAAAAGCATATAATTTACCTGTTGTTAAATGCTTTAATATTTCCTTCGAATGGCCACCACCGCCGTAGGTTACATCTACATAAATACCATCGCTCTTAATATTTAATCCATCAACACTTTCTTTAAGCAAAACAGGGTTATGATACATCGCTTCCTTCCTCCTTATTTCCTAAACTACCCATTACACGTTCTGCTAAATTTTCAAAGTCTTCGTTTGGAATATTTACAGCGTCTTCATATTTTTTCTTATCCCATATTTCTATAATGTTATTTGAGGTAACACTCATTACAACATCTTTTGTAATTCCTGCAAAAGCCATCAAATCTTTGGGCAACAACAACCTCCCACTCGCATCTATTTCAATTGATTTTAAGCCAGCCGAAAAAGCCCTTATAAATTCAATGTTTTCTTTTTTAAAGCGATTCAAACGATCAACATCTTTCTTGGTGCGTTGCCAATCTTCCATGGTGTATAACTCCAAGCAAGCACCAAAAACACTGCGCTTTAGTACAAATCCTTTGTCTAAAACTGCATTCAATGCCTTTTTGAATGCCGAAGGGAGCATGGCTCTTCCTTTGACATCTACAGTGCATTCGTATGTTCCTAAAAGTTGGTGCAAGGCGCTTTTTTATTTATCGCGTAAAATTATGGAAATATTTCCCACATTTTACCATTATTTCCCACTTTTGTTGAAAACTTTTTGATTATCAGTACTTTCCAAACCAAAATTAGCTGAGCTCAAGGCGCCAAAAAAGCCCAATTAACAGGCATCTTGCACTATTTTTAACAATTTAAAAGGAAGTGGTAAATGGTGGGTTAAAAATCCCATCAACATGTAAAATTCAATTCAAAATGCACTTAAAAAGACAAAAAACAGCTGTTACATCAACCAATTTTCAAATGTATTGCAACATAAAAATCAATGCGTATAATTTTGCATTTTGTGGTAATCCCGCTTTAGCAAATGCTTCAATTCACTTTTTTTCACAAAGGCCAAAACTCATGCTTACATTGATAGAATTACAGTTGAAATGGCGATGACGCATTTTTAACCCAGATTACGCAGTAGGAATCGTTAATCAACATTATTTTTCAATAATACCAAGCGCTCACAAACTATTTTAGATTGATTTGAGCTATTTTAAAATTCAAAATGGGAGCAATTGCCTAAGATTGAAGAAAAATGATTTCAATAGGTTTCTACTGCGCAATTTGGGATTAATGAGGAATTTAGGATAACCCTGCATTAATCATAAGAAACAACAAGGTGATGAATGCGCAAAATCTAAAATGATTTAGCGATAAATTTTAATGTGATGAATAAAACAAATTTTTAATTCTTAGGCGCAAAGTTTCAGCTGATATACTACTGTTGTAATACAATAATTTTGATATATAAATTGTAGGTAAGATCTGTAATATCAAATAAATCTTGCTTGTAATAAATACCTCCCCAATCAAACACAATTTTACGGAAAACAACTTTCCTCCCATCTTCAAAAATTACATTGGTAACGGTTGCTATGTAGTTTCTTTTTTCTACCGTTTCTGTATTAATCACCTTAGCATACAACAATCTTGGCGCATTATAATCCACATTAAATGACGCCAATGCCTCCTCTCGCATAGATTCCCGAAATGCTTGTTCATCTTTTCTTTTCAGCTCTCTTTCCTTTGCTCTATTTAAGGCTTCTTCCTTTTTAGCAGCAAGTATTTCCAATTCATTTTTACCCTCTTCCTTAATGTCTTTTCTATCGCTTCTCTCTTCTTTTTTTCGATTTTCCTTGCGTTTTTCTTTTAACTCTTCCTCCTTTTGTTTTGCATCAGGATTAGGGATCCAAAGAAAATCCTTTTTTGCCTCATCAAAGAATATCATCCCGTAAGCTTGCCTAAATGCTGAATAATCCTCATTGGGCGCTTCGGTAAAAATATCAGCCGAAACATCAAAAATAAAACTTGGTATCGATTTATCAAAAACAGGCACATTTCTGGTACTAATAGATATCGTTTTACTTACATATCCATTTTTCGAAATTTTCAAAACGTAATCTTTTCCTGCCTCTAAATTTAATTTTATTTTTTGATCGGCACTGCTCACGGCTGAGTGCACTCTGGCTTTGGTAATTACGTCAACTATATTTATACTTACCCCATTTAATTGATCTTTAGTTTCTATATCCTTGATACTTACGTTTACAGAAAAAGCCCAATCGTTTTGAGCAGAAACGTTTAACACGCTAATAACCAAAAAAAATAGGGATATAAAAAAACGATTTACAATATTGGGATTCAACAATTTATATTTATTACAAAACGCTGCAAATATATCAATTAACGATTTGCAAAAACTAATCATTAATTAAAGGTTTTAATGTTTAATTTTGTTTCGTAAAAAACTGCTTACTATTATGAGTGATTATATTAAACATGAATGCGGTATTGCATTTATAAAGCTGCGCAAACCACTGCAATACTATTACAACAAATACGGAACATCATTTTATGGATTAAATAAAATGTATTTGTTGATGGAAAAACAACACAACAGAGGGCAAGATGGTGCTGGATTGGTAAATATTAAAATTGATGCCGAACCAGGAAAAAGATATATTAGTCGCTATAGAAGCAACCACAGCGCACCTTTAAAAGAAATTTTTGCCAAAATAAACAGTAAATTTATTGATTTACAAAATTCAAATCCCGAAAAATTAGCTGATCCCGAATGGTTAAAAAAAAACCTGCCTTTTACCGGTGAAGTTTTTTTAGGCCATTTACGTTATGGCACTTTTGGTAAAAATGGGATTGAAAGTTGTCATCCATTTTTACGCATTAACAATTGGCAAACTAGAAATTTAGCGGTGGCTGGAAATTTCAATCTAACCAATGTTGATGAACTCTTTAATCAACTGGTCGAACTGGGACAACATCCAAAAGAAAAAGCCGATACAGTTACAGTAATGGAGCGTATTGGTCATTTTTTAGACAAAGACAATGAGCGCTTGTTTAAAGAATTTAAACAGCAAGGCTTTAACAACATGGAGATTTCTGAAAAGATTTCTGAAAACCTGAATATTCCAAAAATACTAAAAGATTCGAGTAAAAAGTGGGATGGTGGATATGCTATGGCCGGGATTGTTGGCAATGGCGATAGTTTTGTTTTACGCGATCCAAACGGCATAAGGCCTGCCTATTATTATGTTGATGATGAAGTGGCTGTGGTTTGTTCTGAAAGACCTGTAATTCAAACCGCTTTTAATGTACCCTTTGAGTCGGTAAAAGAACTTGGACCGGGCAATGCATTAATTATTTTAAAAAATAACACTGTCCAAGAAATAAATATTAACCAACCTGGCGAAAGGAAAGCATGCTCATTTGAACGTATTTACTTCTCAAGGGGAAGTGATGCAGCTATTTATAAAGAAAGAAAACAATTAGGTCAACAGTTATGCCCTTTAATTTTGCCTGCCATTCATCACGACTTAAAAAATACTGTATTTTCATATATTCCTAACACCGCAGAGGTTTCCTTTTATGGTTTAATGAAAGGATTAGAAGATTATATTAATACCGTAAAAAAGAAAAAGATTTTAGAAGCTGGCAGCAGCCTTACCGAAAGTGAATTGGAGCGTATTTTAAACTTTAGACCAAGGGCAGAAAAAATTGCAATAAAGGATGCAAAGTTGCGCACATTTATTACCGATGATGCACACCGTGGTGATATGGTGGAACATGTGTATGATATTACTTATGGCACGGTTCAAAAAGATGTTGATACGCTAGTAATAATTGATGATTCAATCGTTAGAGGAACTACCTTAAAACAAAGCATTATTAAAATGTTGGATCGATTAGGTCCTAAAAAAATGATCATTGTTTCATCAGCACCACAAATTCGCTATCCAGATTGCTATGGTATTGACATGGCTAAAATGGGCGACTTTATTGCTTTTCAGGCCGCAGTTGAATTAATAAAAGAGAGCACTCAGCCTAATCTTTTAGAACAGGTTTACGAGCAAGCCAAGGCACAATGCGAATTACCAGCAGAGCAAATTACAAATGTGGTGAAGGCTATTTACAAACCATTTACGCCCGAACAAATCAGTAGTAAAATAGCTGAATTGCTTACTCCTGCTGGCACAAAAGCAGCGGTGAGCATTGTTTACCAAACTATTGAAGGCCTCCATGCAGCTTGCCCCGAAAACACTGGTGATTGGTATTTTACTGGCAATTACCCTACACCTGGTGGAAACAAAGTGGTTAATCAATCTTTTATTAATTACATAGAAGGCAAGAACGTAAGGGCATATTAGTAAGCTGCGCTCATAGTGATATTGGGAAAACGCATCCCATGCTGAGCCGAATGTCATGCTGAGCAACAACGAATGTCATGCTGAGCAAAGCGAAGCATCTTTGCGTGTTTAATTGGAACTGAGAGGTTCTTATGAGCATTGCATGCATTGCGCTTAGGACTCATTCGCTGCGCTCAGAGTGACACTGGAAAACGAATGTCATGCTGAGCAAAGCGAAGCATCTCTGCGTGTTTAATTGGAGCTGAGAGGTTCTTATGAGCATTGTATACATTGCGCTTAGGACTCATTCGCTGCGCTCAGAGTGACATTGGAAAACGAATGTCATGCTGAGCAAAGCGAAGCATCTCTGCGCGCTTAATTTAGAATATAATCACTTTAATCTTCTAAAGAATCATTTAAAAATTTCCAATCGGGATTGAATTCTTCTATTAATGCTACTTTTTTACCACGCAGCCATCCTTTAATTTGCTTTTCACGATCAATCGCTTGTAAAATCAACTGATGGTGTTCAAAATAAACTAAGTAAATGCAATTGTACTTTCCAGCAAAAGATTTCTTAGTAGTTTCTGATTCTTTTTGATGTTCAGACAGCCTTCGTTTCAAATTGTTTGTAACGCCAGTGTACAATACTTTTTTTGTTTGATTTGTAAGAATATATACAAAGTAATTATGTTCTCTATATGGCCTCATCTGTATAATTTGTTTCGTATTCAAAAATATGTAAATAATTTAAACTTTTGCGAAATTGAAGTTTTTACAACGAAGTCATGCTGAGCCAAATGTCATGCTGAACGAAGCGAAGCATCTCTGCGTGTTTAATTGGAGCTGATAGCTTCTTATGAGCATTGTATACATAGCGCTTAGGACTCATTCGCTTTGCTCAGAGTGACATTTGAAAACGAAATGTCATGCTGAGCAAAGCGAAGCATCTCTGCGTGTTTAATTGGAGCTGATAGCTTCTTATGAGCATTGTATACATTGCGCTTAGGACTCATTCGCTGCGCTCAGAGTGACATTGGAAAACGAAATGTCATGCTGAGCAAAGCGAAGCATCTCTGCGTGATTAATTGGAGCTTAGAGGTTCTTATGAGCATTGTATGCATTGCGCTTAGGACTCATTCGCTGCGCTCAGAGTGACATTGGAAAACGAATGTCATACTAAGCTACAACGAATGTCATGCTGAGCAAAGCGAAGCATCTTTGCGTGCTTAATTGGAACTGAGAGGTTCTTATGAGCATGTTTACCATTGCGCTTAGGACTCATTCGCTATGCTCAGAGTGACATTTTAGGTGACTCATTCGCTGCGCTCAGAGTGACATTTGCGCTCAGAGTGAAATTTGAGGTGACTCAATGGCTGCGAAAATTCTTACAAAAAACAAAGCCCCGAAGATTTGCATCTCCGGGGCTTGTTTAATTAAGGATAGACGAAAGCCTATCCTTATGTTAATCTACTATTGACGGCTTAAGTAAACCTTCTCAGTATACAATTTGCTGTTGTTAGTAATTTTCACCATGTATTGACCAGCAGCAATGCTTGACATTTCGATTTCTCTTGTGCCTTTCATTGATACATTGTCAAGATGAGCAACTACCTCGCCTAACATATTGATTACTTCGATGTTTCCTGTACCTTCCATTTTGTTACCAAAACGTACTGTTACTTTGCTTCCTGCACCAATAACTTGTAAGTTACTGTTAGCAACAGCAACTAAACCTGTAGCATTTGTAACCTCTACTGTTGTAGTAGCTACTGTATTACAAATTCCGTTGCTAGCTTCGAAGGTTACATTGTAAGTACCTGCTTGCGCAAATGTATGCGACATGTTAGCAGCACCGTTAGTTACAACAGTACCATCACCAAAGTTCCAGTTAAAGCTTGTTGCACCTTGTGCAGTAGCTGTAAAGTTAACTGTAGTGTTTGCATTCATATCAACTGTAGTTGCACTAGCGCTTAGGTTAGCATACACTGCATTTCCACCAGCTACTGTAAAGTAGTCAGAAGTTGTGTAAGTGTTTGGAGCTACACCAAAAGTCATTTCAGCTACATAATTACCAGCAACTAAGTTGTTGATAGTTACTAAACCTGTTAAGTTGTTTTGAGAATTTACTACGTTTCCGTTAGCATTTTTAATAACAACGTTTACAGTGTTAGAAGTAGGGTAGTTAATGATTAATTTACCATCGTTACCTGCACAAGTTTCGTTAATTGCATTCAATTCTACCGCTGGGTGGAAATGTAAGAAGAAACGATTGTTGATTTCACCTACAGGTAATGAAACACTGTAAGATGGGTTAGTACGTAAATTAGTCATTGTTCCTGCTTGTGTATCTTCTAAGTAAGCAATTACAGATGGAGCAAAACTTGTCATATCTGTAGCAACTAAGTTATAAGTACCAGCTGTTTGGATTTTAACACCCATTGGAACTACTTTGTCTAAGTTTAATTGACCCATTACGTTGATAGCAAGGTTATTGTTTTCAACTGTTGAGTAAATTGTAGGTACGCCAGCAACTGGAGCAAAAACTGTTCTTGAATCGTAGTTACCGTTGTATGCATCTACTGAAGAAGCATCAAAATAAACTACCATTTCGCTAGCACTTCCATTACCTTGAACTTCCATACGGATCATATCAGGTACTGCGTTGTAACCACTAAAGAAAGTAGCAGTAACATCAGCTGCAGTAACTAAACGCACAGTATTAAGTGAATTGATAATTGCAGAAGGCGGTAAACACTCAACCAAGAATGATTGAGAAGAAGCAATCTTATCTGTAAGTGAAGCTGGTGAACCAATAGTACCATTATATGTACCATAAGATCCAGCATAACCACCTGTAGTGATAAATGCTTTATATCCTGAGGTAGATAATGCACTAGTATTTGAAGCTAATCCTCTAAATGCACTCCAAGAAATTGGTGAAGCATAAGGATTACCAACCATGTTCAATCCATCAGATTGTCTGGTAATTGTAAAACCTCCTGGGATGATGTTGTTGTTTAATGAACCTAAAACGTCAACTGTAACATTTGAAGGAACAATACAAGCAAAACCTTTTAATGGAGTAATGTTATCCGTAGTACCAGTAGCACCTATCCAACCGTAATCAGGGTTAGGGTTTGCATTTGTTTCATCATACTCCCAAACAGTAGGTAAGGTTGTATAAATGTTACCTGGAATAAACGCTTGACCATCAATCGCTGCATTGATTGTAAAATCATCTCTCCAGCCAGTTACAGTGTTATTTACTGTAGCACCAGAAACTGCAGAAGAAAGGTAGTGATAACCTGGTGTAGTACCTATTTTACGTTCAACAGAAACGTTACCACTAATTGTACCAGCTGAAGGCGCAACTAAAGCAGCTGTGTTAGCAGCAGTTGACTTCAAAATTAAGTTACCATTGGCATTAAATGTACCTCCTAATGGAGTTAATACACATGTTACACCAGTTGCAGCATTTGCTTGAACACCGCCAACTGTATTATTGGTAGTTAAGTTACCGAAAGTAGTTTTACCAGTAATTAATTGTGGTGTAGTACCTGTACCGTTGAAAGCAACTGTACCATTGCAGGTAAAGTTTGCTGTAGCAGAAGCAACAGGACCAACATTCCAGTTTCCTTTAACATTTAATGTAAATGCATTTAAATCAATGCCATTAGATGCAAAATATGGAGAAGCACCTTGCAAATTAACACCTTTAACATTGCTATTTGCATACAATTTAGGTTTGATAGTAGCAATAGGAACTAAAATAGATCTTGAAAGTGTTGGAACAGTTGAAGAAGTAGCATCTCCATCTTGCCAGTTTGCAGGATTATTAAAGTCATCGCCATTAGCACCAGTCCAAATTAAATGACTTGTTACAGCAATTTTGAAAAGACCATTTGGAACAGCTGCAGTGCTAGTACCAGATAAACGGATATAGCAAGTATCACCAGGAGTCATACCATCATAAGATACGTATGAAAATTCACCAGCACCACCATTTGTGTTACAACCAACGTTATTAGGTATTGGCGTACAACTAGAACCTGCAGTATAAAATAAAGCAACATTGGTAGCAGTAACGTCAGTTAAGTTTACCCCGTTTTTCTTAGTAACCACATGAATTTCACCTGAAGCAGGAACCTTAGCTTTTAACCAAATTTGGTTAGCCAATGGACCACAAGGGAAACCAATACCAGGAGTAGCACCTAAGGTGTTAACAGTAGTGTAAACTATAGCATTGTTTACTGGAATAACAGATCCACCACATAAATTGTTTGGAATACCAGAAGCATCAACTGTAATTGTATAAGATCCTGTTACAATACAACCATCTGTAGAAATAGCTTGCACACTATAAGTTGTAGTGCTTAAAGGAGCAGCATATAATGTTACACCATTAACATCAGTACCAGCAGGTGATAAAGCACTAGTTACATTATCAACATATAAGCCTGCGCTTTGCGGATAAGTAACAGTAGCACCACCTGTTGAAGAACTTGCAATTACAGGGATTGGAGTAAAGGCAAAAATCGTTGGAGCAAATAGTGCATCAGCAGGAACTGTTAATTGTGGATTATTTAAAATTGCAGCAGTAACAGCTACTCTTGGACTATTACAAGCTGAGATAGCACCACCAAAACGCAAGTTAGGACGTAGCTTGTTAGGCGTTGTTGTATTACCACCAACGGTTGCGCCACATATGTTAGTTCCATCATTGTAAATACCACATACAGAGTTGTAAGGTGTTTGAGTAACTCTTACACCAGAGTTAGTACCCCAGCAAGTTCCACCACAACCAACGCTATTATGACAAACAGACACAATAATGTTATCATTTCCATTCCATGTGAAAGGGGTAGAGAAGTTATACACTTCCCAACCAATTGAAGGTGGAGCAACATTAGGAGAAGTATAAACATCTGTAAAACCTGTATTTGCAGTTGTCATACCAGCATCTAAGTTAGTTGCACTTGTGTGCGCTATACTAATTTTAAAGTCTAACTGACCAAAATCACCTGTAGATGATACATCAAAACCTAAGCTTGTAAGTTCACCTGCTTGTAAACCAGCAAGCAATAACTCAGATTTTTTAACCATGTAGTATGAACGAGAACTTTCCCAGAACGAAGTATATGGTGTACTGTTGTTAATTGTTGTAGCACCTGGATTTGCACCAATATCAGTAGTAGCAATAACATTTTCTGCTTGCGCATAATAAGTTGTAGAAGTAGTGATACCAGGAGTTGTAAATGAAGGACCAGATGCTAAAGGAGCACCACCAACCGGACCAGCATACCACTTAATAGTAGAAGCAGGAGGTGTGTTAGTTGCACCTAAAGTTAATGCACCAGGACCACATTGAGAAGCACCAGTAACTGAAGTAATAGCAGGATTACTGATACTTACAGAAGCCGGAGTAAACGTTGCAGTAATTGGTGAACCATTACACAAAACTCTAACTTTATAATAGCCGTTAGCAGGGATCGCAACTGTAAAGTCGCTGTTTGCTTGGGTTTGTTGGGTAGTATACGGACCACCAATATTAGTTGCAAATTGCAAATCGTAAGTGATACCTGTAGCAATAGGAGGTTCAGGCGCAATGTTCAATAATATTGATTGACCTGTACAAACCAATGGTAAATTACTAGTAGTAGTGTATGTACTTGAATACACTGCAGCACTACAATTAGGAATTGGAATAACTACTAAAGTGTAATCTTCTGTTTCACCTTGATTAATACCACCACAAGCTGGCATAGTAATAGGGTTGTTAGTTACTCTACAACGCACTCTATAACTTCCTGCAGGTGTACCTAAAGGAACTGTTATGGTATTTTGATAAGGGAAAGGAACTCCAGTATATTGAAATCCTGTTGAAGTTAACACATTTTCGCCAGCATCAGCAAAGTCTAGGTCTTGATTATAGTCAATCCAAACATTAAATCCAACAGCTACAGGAGCTTGAAGATCTGCTGTGAATCCAAATGTAGTTCCAGGGTAAGCTGTAATATTTGGAGATGCAGAATAGTCTTCATAACCACCTGCCGTAAATGTTGATACGTTATTAATGTTAACTGATGCACTTAAGGTAGTAACATTAGAAATGTAGTTTACATTACTAACTGATGATGTGGCATCACAATATCCTGCTTGGAAAGCATAAGTTACCCAAATACTGTAATCAGTACCTAAACCATCGCAATCTGTTCTAACATGTAAGTAATTGATTACGTTTTGTACAGTTGCAACGGCCAATACTGAGTTACTAGGAACTTGCATTCCTGCTCCTACTGGATCAGCAGCTGTTGTGTTTACAACATACTCATAAAACACAGGTGCATTTCCTAAGGTTGGCACAGCCCATGAAATATTAGCTGTAGTACCAGGGAAAATTGATGTTGCTACTAAGGCAGTTGGAGGGAAACATGTAGGTGCAGGAGTTACCAAAAAGCCATAATCTTCTGTTTCACCACTTGGCATGTTACCACAAGGTTGTTGATCATAAGTTGTGCTAAAATCAGATCTTACACGCATTCTTTTTAAACCAGGTGCAGTACCAGCAGGAACTGTAATTGTTCCTGTATTGATATTTAGATAAGAGTGATTGGTATACACTTTTTCACCAACATCAGCAAAGTCAAGATCACCATTCCAATCTACCCAAATGTGGAATACATTATATTGACCACCATCATTTGAAGTAAAGTTAATGGCACCAGTAGCATATTGTGTTACCACTTGCGATGCAGTGTAATTGCTATAACCTGAAGGCGCAACGCCATAACCAGTGTTACTAGTGATGTTTGTAGCACCAAGGGTAGTTGAAAAACTAGTTAAACCATAACCACCAGCGCTTGTAGTAACTGGGCAAAATCCAATGGTGAACGTAGCAGGCGTTGCCGACCATGAACTAAAATTACCACCACCACAATTTGCACGGAAATAAACAGCATAATCACCTAAAGGCAAACCAGCAAGTGAATAACTTCCGTTACCTAAAGCAACAGTAACAGGTTGATTAAGAAGCTGCGTACCAGTTCCTAAAGTGAAACCAACAGGACCATATTCAAAATCATAATTAGTTGCTACTGAGCAGTTTTGCGGCCAAGTTAGGTTAGCAACTGTACCAGCAGAATTAGCTGTAAGCGCACCAGCAGGAGGACAAGCAGGAGCAGCAGTAATTGTGATTAAATAATCTTCAATTTCGCCATAAAAGTTGTTAGCACAAGGCGTAACGAAAATACCATCTGTAAAATACATTGCTCTTACTCTTAAACGATGCACTCCTGCAGGAGGAGTACAAGATAATGAGATTGAGAAGGTTGCATTACCACCCAATACACCAACTGAACCAGAACCAGCAACTTGACCAGCAGAGTAACCAATTCTTTCAGTTGCATTATCAAATACACCATCATCATTATAATCTATCCATGCAGCATAACCTTCGGGATATTGACCAGCATAAACTGTTAATCCATAACTAGAGGCAGCAGCTAAAGAAGTAGTTAATAATGCATTTCCAGTATAATCTGAATAACCTGCAAGACCTGAAGGACATCCAGTACCTGAATTATTATCTAAGGTGTTTAAAATTACGCGAGCAATAACGTCACCATCTGTACAACCAAAATTTGTAACTGGAATACAATAGCAAGCTGTAGCAGGATTTTGTGTAACTAATACAGGATTGCTTGGTCCAGGAGTACCTGAACATTCAATATAACAACGATAGTAAGTAGTAGTAGTTTGGCTTGCTATTACACGAGTTGAGTTAGTAGCACCAGCAATATTAGTCCATGGGCCAACCACTGAAGGACCTGTTTGCCATTGGAAAGTTAAGCCAGTACCAACTTGCGGAGTTTGTATACTTAAGGTAAAAGGTGTGTTAGGACAAACAGCTGCTAATGTAGATAAAGAATTACCTGGATTTGGAGCACCAGTACATGCAGGAGCTGCAGTTACAGCAAAGCAATAATCTTCAGTTTCACCATAAGTATAAGCAGTAGAAGCATAGTTTACAGTTGAGATACCACCTTCAACACAAACTACACGCATTCTGGTAGTTCCTGCTAAAGCAGTAAATGGCACATTAAAAGAACCAGTAACTGTACGATTACCGTTAACAGCAGCAGGTTCTGTATAAGCTTGTTCGCCAATTTCAAAAGCACCATTCTGATTCCAGTCAACATAAATTTGCATTAAATCACCATAGTTACCGCCACATGTAGTTTGCGTTAAACTAAATGAAACAGTATTACCTTGTGCTTCTGATGGACCAGCTATACCTGTATAGTTACCATATCTGTTCAACAAAGAGCCAGGACCTGGCGCTACAACAGCACAATTTGAAGAATTGTTCATACTTCCAACGGCTACATTAGTAATATCTTCGTCAAACCCATTTGATGCATAAACAGCAGGATAAGTACCACAACCACAAAGACCACCCGATACCGAGTATGAAATTGGCGTACTTGTACCAGTTAAACCACTGAAAGAACATGTTGTAACAATTCTATAAAAAGTAGTTGTAGCAGTTTGAGTGGTTAAAGTTGCAGCAGTAGCTAAAGGAATATTAGAATAAGGGCCACCAACCGCTGTTGCTGATTGCCATTGAAATGAAATACCAGAAGCACCACTTGTTAGGCCTGTAGCCGATAAATTAAAATTTGTATTTGGACATCCACTTGCTGTGTTAATTGCAGCCGCACCATTAGCAGGCGCGCCAGAACAATTTGAAGGTGGCACCCCTTGCGTAACCACTACATCATCAAAGTTGATGTAATAATCGCCTGAAGACCAAAATGCATCCCACTTAAGATAAATGTTAACACCTGCAGGAGCGCTAAAGGTGTGCGTTTTAGTGATACAAGTACCAGTTTGAGTTTCTTGACTCACTGTTGCAACAGTTGTCCAAGGACCCGTTGCACTAGCACCAACTTGCACATTAAAGCTGCCCCAAGGATTTTGAGCAACAGTATTAGCGCTCCAAACGGCACATTTGTATTTATAGGTTACTGTAATTTGACCTAAGTTATTGCCTGTTAAAGCTGGACTAACCATGTTACCTGAGGTAGCACCACCATACAAGTTACGTCTCATACCTGCAGAACCGCAACCGAGAGTGGAGGTGGTACGTGTTATGTTACCCGACCAACCAATGGAGTTGGCATTAAAATTGGCAGTGTAGCTAATTTGCGCACTTGCATTTGGAATTTGAAGCACAATGGCCAAAAACGCCAAATACAAAAAACGCAGCATTAGGCTACTTTTTTTGTTTGTAATTGTTTTTTGTTTCATTTTATTTGATTTTAGTTATTAAATTTTGGGTTAACTATGCATTTAAATATGCGTATTTGGCTCCGCTCAAGGAGGGTGTTTGAGAAGTTTCTCTTTTTTTGTCATAGGTGTTTGTTTATTGTTTATAATTAAGTTGTATAAATATTTTAGTTAGTTGCTTTTACTGCATTTGAACTTTCTTTATGCAAGCTATACATTAATGCATATTGTTTTTTTACTAGCATTTTTAAAAAGTCATTACTGCAGTAATAGATAACTTCTGGATTACTCGTAAAGTAATTATCAATTAATCTTTGATAATAAGTAAGATTAATTTCTGGCTTACCTACCAATACTGGCGGAAATACATTATTAAACAATTGAAAAGTGGTAATTTTAAAGTCTTTGGACAAATCTGCTATAACAGGAAAGAATTTTTTTGTTTGAATTGCAATTTTATTGCTAGACACGGTTAAAGATGAGAACAAAATATTTTGCACTTTAATGTAGCGATATAAAATGGTATCAGTATTAAGCAAACGCACTAGGGCAGCGTTTGGAATAATTTTTACTTGAAATATTTCTGACTCATCATCGCTTACAAAAAATCTTTGAGCAGCATAACTTTGATACAGGGAATCGATGTTTATATTAAATTTTAATGCTGCTCCTTCTTGAATAGCCATTTTATAATCACTCCACACATTAGCTGTTGAAACATTATTTGCAACATTTTCTTTTAATTTTAAATCTGTTGCTTTATTATCATTTTTTTCGATCTCTTTTTTCTGTTTGCTATCAGGTTCTATGCTCTCAACAATTGGTGTAACACCAGTACCATTTTTTTGTGCAAAAGAATTATAAGATAAACTCAATAAAAAGGCGAAAAACAATGTGAATACGCGATTAATTTCATTGTTATTTATTTCTTTAATTTTCATCTTTTGCTTTACTATTTGAATCATAAAATTGTGTTATGTTTTTATCTAGTTTGCTAACAATTAATTGTTAATTTATTATTGATTTTTTTATACCTCTTTTCTATTTGAGTTGGCTAAAGTAGAAAATAAATACTTAAAGTCAAAATATTTTTTTCACATTTTTTTTAAAATAAGGAAAATATTTGTTAACAATACCTCAACATAGGACCAATATGGGCTTCTGTTATAAAATTTAATTTTGCTACAAGAAATTACACTTTTCTACCATTTTCTTTCGAAAAATACTATAAATTGGATAAAATTGGGATAAAGCTTTAATTAACTTTTACATGCGGAGTTGAAATAGTGCAAGGGGGATTTGTACATTAATTTTTAATACTCAAGGTAATTTATAGTGAATTTGATATCATTTAAAATTAAAAATGTGTGATTTAAATAAAATAAGATTGTTAACATTGAAAAAGGATTATAAATAATTTGCAGCATAGCTTAAATTAAAATGATTAATAAGAGCAACAGTTAACTAGTATATGATTTCTATCGTTTTATTTACTATTTACAGCTATTTATTAGTTAAATAAACTAATTTAAAATAATAAGCTATTTTTAACATAACATTACTTTCATATTGTTTTTTTTGTATTATTGCAATTGTATTAAATCGTTTAAATTTATTTTTTTAACGTTTATATTAACAATTAAATAGCTCATTAAATTTAGTGCTCATCTTCACCAAAAGGTATACAGCAAAGGTGAATAAAAAATAAAGCCCATGAAAAAGCAACTATTTTACACCCTTTTATTTACACTTATTTTTAGTTTTGCTGGCCAAATACAAGCGCAAAGCAACTCTATTGCTCAATTTTGGAGCAATCAATTATTAAATGCTATTAGAAAGGATTTTGCGCGACCGCCCGTGCATGCGCGCAATTTGTATCATGTATCTATTGCTATGCATGATGCTTGGGCTGCCTACAGCCCCGCTGCAGAAACTTATTTTTTAGGTAAAAATATCAATGGTTTTACAGCCGCATACTTAGGAGTTCCAATACCAAGTGATGTTGAAGCCGCGCGTAAAAAAGCCATTAGTTATGCTGTGTACAGGTTAATAAAACATCGATTTAGTTTAGCCCCTGGCATTTTGATAATTACCAACAATAACAACCATCAAATGGATTCTTTGGGCTATGATATTAATTACACTTCTTTAGATTACAGCAATGGTAATCCCGCGGCATTGGGTAATTACATTGCCAATAGAATAATTGCTTATGGTTACACCGATGGCTCAAACGAAATAAATAATTATGCCCATCAATATTACCAACCAGTTAATCCTAAAATTTTAGTAGAGCAAGCCGGAAATCCAAGTATGCTTGATCCTAACCGTTGGCAAGCCATTAGTTTATCAGTTGCTATTGATCAAGCAGGCAATGTGTTAACATCAGATCCTGCACACCTTGGCCCAGAATGGGGCAATGTAAAACCTTTTTCGATGACTAACAATGATGTTACAAGCCATATACGCAATAGCAATACGTTTAAAGTATATCATGACCAAGGCGACCCCACCTACATTGACACCTTGAACGGCAATGGCTTGGCTGATTTTTACAAATGGAACTTTGCCATGGTTTCGGTATGGCAATCGCACTTAGATACTGCTGATGGCGTTATGTGGGACATTTCACCTGCCAGCCAAGGAAACATTAGCAGCTTGCCAAATTCATGGACAGATTATCAAAGCTTTTACGACTTTTACAATGGCGGAGATCCAGGCACGGGATATACAATAAATCCAATAACCAACCAAGCTTACACCCCACAAATGGTAAAGCGTGGCGACTACGCAAGAGTATTGGCAGAGTTTTGGGCCGATGGTTTAGAGTCTGAAACCCCTCCAGGACATTGGTTTGAAATTTACAACCATGTAAGCGATGATCCATTATTTGTAAAAAAGTGGGCAGGACAAGGCCCTGTGCTTGATGATTTAGAATACGATGTAAAAGCATACTTAACTTTAGGTGGTGGGATGCATGATGCAGCCATAAGTGCATGGAGCCATAAAGGTTGGTACGATTATGTAAGACCAGTTTCGGCTATTCGTTATATGGCCGATCATGGCCAAAGTTCAGATACTTCATTAGCCAACTATAACCCAAAAGGCATCCCTTTGCTACCCGGTTTTATTGAAGTGGTGCAAGCAGGCGATAGTTTGGCAGGCACCAATAATCAACATGTTGGTAAAATAAAGCTATATACTTGGCGAGGACCAAGCTACATAGCAAATCCGTTAACCGATATGAGCGGTGTTGGTTGGATTTTAGCAGAAAGATGGTGGCCTTATCAACGCCCAACATTTGTAACACCTCCCTTTGCAGGATATATTTCGGGCCATTCAACATTTTCGCGCACCGCAGCAGAGGTAATGACATCAATTACGGGAAGTCCTTATTTTCCGGGCGGTATGAGTAATTTTGTAGCTACTCAAAATGAATTTTTAAAATTTGAAGAAGGGCCAAGTCAAAATATTGTTTTACAATGGGCAACCTATAGAGATGCCAGTGACCAATGCAGTTTATCTCGTATTTGGGGCGGCATACATCCACCAATAGATGATATTGCGGGTAGAAAAATTGGTATTGAACTAGGCGCAGAAGCATTTAATTTAAGCAACAATTTATTTACCTCACAAAGACCAAACATATTAGCTTTAATACCCAGTATAAATATTATAAACAGTGCTAGTATTGGCGACACATTAGATTTAACCATTACCTACAGCGAATTGATGGATACGAATATAACACCAACTACCACCTTTTTAAACAGCTATCACCCACTTATTAATTCCTTAAGTTTAATTAATTCAGGTTGGGAAAATCAAACAACATTTAAACTACGTTATCTTATTTCCGCTTACAGCGAAACAATTAACAATGTTGCTATTCAAGTAAAGAATGCAAAAAATTTGACAGGAAAAACTCAAAATCCATTTGTGAGTTTGCAGCCCTTTAGCATCGATAAAAACAAGCCAATCGTTAACCTCTGCGCTTTGAGTTCAAACTTAATTAACGACAGTGTAATATCAAGTAATTTAATTATTGATATTAAATACAATGAGGTTTGTGATGCAAATAGTATTCCTACCATTCAATTTGTTAGTGCTGCTAATTTAAGCAATACACTGGCATTAAATAGTGCGCAAAGTTTATGGTTAAATGATACTATTTATCGCAAGGTATATAGCATTACAGATAACAATGAAATTATTGACAGTATTGCATTAATTATTATTAATGCAATTGATTTAGCAAACAACAGTCAAGAGATGTTTACTGAAGCTATTTTATTTAAAATAGACACACAAAATCCTGTTGTATTAAGTGCCCTTGTTAACGATAATTTACTTACAATTAATGATGTTGGGAGTCAGGCATTGCTTATTGATCTCAATTTTGACAAGCCCATGAATACAGCGCTTAATCCAACTATAAATTTTACAAATCAAAATTTATTAGGCAATGCATTAACAGCAAATAGTAGCAATACCTTATGGATTGACAGTTTACATTGTAAGCTTAGCTTTAATTTACAGAATGTTATTGAAGAATCTTTTCAAATTGGGATCATTTTAAGTGATCTAAAAGACTTATCGGGCAATAGCCCAGGAACAATACATATAGATTCACTCTTTAGTATTGATACAAAACGTCCGAATATCTTAATTAACATTCCATCTGCAAGCATAATAGCTGATGCAAGCGTTGGCAACAATGGCTTTTTTGTGGATATTAAATTTGATGAAAAAATGAGTACCACACAATTACCCGTTGTAGCATTGCATGATGGAACTACCTTATTGCCCGATGCATCTTATTCAATTTTTAATAGTGCTTGGTTAAATGACACCGTATTTCATGCATTATTTGATGTAATTGACAATAACATTGAGCTCAGTAACTTAACATTAAAAATAAATTTTGGACAAGATATTTCAGGGAATGCACAAAACTTAATTACAGTTACAGATTGGATAAATATTGATACAAAAAACCCTGCTATTGTTGTATTAAGCGCCAATACTTATATGGTAGATACAAGCAATGCTAACTTTCAATTAATTGCTATTTTTGATGAGGCATTAGATAACACAATTACTCCTGTTTTTAATTTTGTTGCGGGTCAAAATGTGGGTAATATTTTAAGTGTTAATGTGCAAAGCTCTTCATGGTTAAATGCTTATACCTATCAATCGGAATACGATGTAGCTAATATTACTTTTATAGCGCCTGCAATAAATGTGGTACCTCAACAAATATATGATTTGGCAGGCAATTTATTAAGCCCAATTGTATTTACAAATTACTTTGGTATTAATTATGAGCCCTTAGGCATAAGCCCTGTTTCAGCTAACAATCAAACTGTTATTTATCCCAATCCAATTGAAGGAGGGGGTGTATTAAATTTTGCAGGAAAAACAGGCTTATCAAACATGAGCCATTTGGCTATTTATTCGAGCGATGGAAAAATGGTTTTTAATGAAGGTTTGGGTGCAAGTATTAATGGAGTTCAAAGCATTGTAATTCCTAATTTGAGCCCAGGAATTTACTTCTTGATTGGGAACACGAGCGGTGCACAACAAGCTTGGAAATTATTAATTAAAAAGCAAGATTAATATGAAAAAAATACGCTTATTAGTTTGCTGCATGGGCATCAATATATGCCAAGCGCAGCAAATGTTTGATATTGCTTTAGCTCAAAACATCATACACACAGATGTGAGTATTGATGAAGGCGGAGTTGGCGTATGTTTTTTTGATTTTGACAATGATGGCTGGGATGATCTCACTTTTATAAAGCAAAATGACAGTTTGGTACTGTATAAAAACACTAATGGAATATTTCATTTATTACCCGCAAGTATTGCCACACCTGGTGAACCAAAGCAAGCTATTTGGGTTGATTATGACAACAATGGATTTAATGATTTACTAATTTCATTTATGAATGCCCCATGTAGGCTTTATCATAATGATGGGAATTTTAATTTTACAGATGTTACCCTTCAGAGTGGATTATCATTGCTTGCATCGCCTAATAATGGTGTATCATTTGGCGATTACAATAAAGATGGTTTTTTAGACCTTTATATTTGTCGATATTCACTTTCAGGCCAAGCAACAAACGCAGATGAGTTGAATGCCTTGTACAAAAACAATGGCAATGGCACTTTTTCAAATGTGGCAGATCAAGCTGGTGTTAGTGATGGCATTCACCCTTCTTTTCAAGCAGTATGGCTTGATTATAACAAGGACGGATGGTCGGATTTATATGTTATAAATGATGGCACAGGCAACATTAATTCATTGTATAAAAACAATGGAGATGGCACTTTTACTAATGTTACACTCCCAAGTGGAACTTCAAATAGTGGAGCAAACCCAATGACAAATAGCGTTGCTGACTTTGATAATGATGGAGATTTAGATATTTTTATGGCAGGAAAAGGAGGAGTAATAGATGTAGGAAGGTTGTTAGTAAATAATAATGATGGCACATTTACAGAGGCAGCACAAGCCCATAATTTGGCCATTGCTGACTTTCTATGGGGTGCAGTTTGGGTTGATTTAAATAATGACGCTTATCAGGATTTAATAATAGCTTCTGATTTAAGTGTAATGCAGCTTGGCAATTATGAGCTGATGAGTAACAATGCCACTAATTTTATTTTATCCAATCAAAATTTTATAAATAACAGTATAGCTTCAAGCAGATCGGTAGCTCATGGTGACATTGGGAATGATGGAATTGCAGATATTGTTGTTTCAAATAGAGCACCTTACAATTCATTTTTATGGAAAAACCAGGGCACAGTGGGCAATAATTACACAAAGATTACCCTGCAAGGAACAGTTTCAAATAAAATGGCCATTGGCGCATGGGTATCTGTTTGTTTTAATGGTGAATGCCTTACCAAATATACACTTTGTGGAGAAAACTACATGGGTCAAAATTCACAACATTATATTTTTGGTATTGGCAATAGCAATTTGATTGATTCAATTATTATTCAATACCCAAGCGGTGTAAAGGATAAATACACCAATGTTGTAGCCAATACACATAATCATTTTATTGAAGGAGAAACCCAAAGTAATACCATCACTTACAATACAAGTTTAACTTTTTGCGAAGGCGATTCCATTGTTTTAGATGCAGGAGATTTTAGCTCATACCTTTGGAGTAACGGCAGCAATACAAGGTATTTAACAGTTTTTCAAAGCGGGCTTTATTGGGTTGATGTTAGTGCTCAGGGAGGATTGCTCATTTATAGTGATACGCTAACTATTGAAGTTTCAAATACACCACAAATAAGTATTAATGCACAAAATATAAGTTGCACAGGCTTATCAGATGGAAGTATTACGCTTGATATTGTGAATGCAACAAACAGCTATAATATTCAATGGAATCAAAACTTGCAAGGAGATTCACTCACCGGACTTGCTGCAGGAAATTATGTTTATGAATATAGCGATATCTTTGGCTGTATGGCAACTGATTCTATTAGCATTTATAGTCCATTTGCATTAATTGTTAATTTACAGATTACGCCCTATTCACTAAGTGGTTATGGTTCTATAAACAGTATTATCAATGGAGGTACTTCGCCCTACAATGTTTATTTAGATGGCGACTTACAAAGTCAATTTATTGATAGTTTATTGCCTGGAAATTATTTATATAAAGTTATTGATGCTAATGGCTGTGTGTATTCAAATAACATTACAATTGTAGATCAAACTTTGGTTGGATTAACAGTTAATAATAAGCAAACATTGATTTATGAAAACCCAATGATTGGAGGTGAATTACAAATAAAAAGCCTAGAAAAAATTAGGCAGATAAAGGTTTATAATACACTTGGGCAATTAATAACTTCAAGTTTTGAAAACAACACGCTTCACCTAAATGATGACTATTATGGCCTAATTTATTTAACAGTTATTACGGAGCAAAGCCAACAACATATTAAAATTTTAAAACAATAGCTTTAGAATATAAGCGCTAGAGAACAATGCTATTAAATTATTTTTTGATTGATTAAGGCAAATATATACACCCCCCGCTAACATCTTTTAAAGCACCTGTAACATTGCTTAAGCTATTTGGCAGCTCATTTACCCTCAGCATGCCTAAGAATGCAAAAATGAGCGCTTCTTTAAAGTCAATCAGTTCATTGTTTGGGATGATGATCTCGCTATTTGTTTTTGCTTGCAAACATTGCATTAAAAATTTGTTTTTGGCACCACCACCTGTCGCAAGTATTTTATTATTACTTGTGATTGCTTCGGAAATTTGACATGCTATAAATTCGCAAAAAGTGCGCATTTTGTTTGCTGTGCTAATATTACTTTGATTTATTATTGGTTTAATAAACGATAGATACCATTCATAGCCCAATGATTGATGCTTTTGTTGGTTTTCTTTGGCCGAATTTTGCAATTGAGTGAGTAATATATTATCGATGCTTCCAGATTGTGCTATAAGTCCATCTTTATCGTATTCTAAATTGAGCTGTTGTGCCAATTCATTTAGGGCCATATTACAAATTCCAATATCAAATGCTTTACGCACAGCATCTTCATTAAATGAGATATTGCTTATACCACCTAAATTTAAACAGTAAGCAAATGCTGCAAACAACAGCTCATCGCCAATAGCAACTAGGGGTGCGCCTTGTCCGCCATAGGCAACATCTGAGGTTCTAAAGTCGCAAATGGTTTTTATGCCAGATTTGGCGGCTATATTGGCACCATGCCCTAATTGAAAAGTAAATCCATTTAATTGTAAATTTTGAATGCTAAATTGTAAATTATTATGCTGATTGCGCTGGGGAGTGAGTTGTGATTCTGATAAAAATTGAGCTTGCCTTGTGAATGCATTTAAATCTTGACTTGGAGAGAAAAAATTTGTTTTGTTATTGGGTTGGTGAAAAATGGTGTGGCCATGTGAAGCTATATAATCAGGTTTTATATTATGATTTTGACAAAATAGATTGACCTTCTCCCCTATTAAGCTTCCATAGTGATGATGTAATTTTATCAAATCCATACCTGTAAGATGAAAAGCCATTTTTAGTGCATCTTTTTCAATAGAGGTATATTCAAAAGTTTGGGCCTTTATTATTTCAAACTTCCATTGATTGTTATCTTCCCAAAACCTACAGGCTGCTATATCCAAACCATCGAGCGATGTGCCGCTCATAAGTCCTATAATTATCATTTTATTTTTTTAATTGTTCAATTGTGAATTGTTAAATTATGAATTGTGAATGCTGAATTGTGAATTTTGAATTGTGAATGCTGAATTGTGAATTGTTCAATTGTGAATGCTGAATTGTGAATTGTGAATTGTGAATTTTTGAATGCTGAATGCTGAATGCTGAATGCTGAATTGTGAATGCTGAATTGTGAATTTTTGAATTGTGAATTGTGAATTTTGAATTTTGAATTATTGAATTATTGAATTATTGAATTATTGAATTGTGGATTATATAATTTAGAATTTTTTAATTGGTTTGAGGTAAAAAAAAAGTTGCCAAATAAAATTTGACAACCTTTTTTTACAAGCTGATGTTTTACTTAACTTAATATTGCTCTTGAAATAACTATTTTTTGAACTTCTGTTGTGCCTTCGTATATCTGAGTGATTTTTGCATCGCGCATTAAACGTTCAACATGGTATTCTTTAACATATCCATACCCACCATGCACTTGGACAGCTTCAGTTGTAACCCACATAGCCACCCTTGATGCAAAAACTTTGGCCATTGCGCTGGCAGTGCCATAATCTCCATGGTTATCTTTTAAAACGGCGGCCTTTAAACATAATAAACGCGCAGCTTCAATTTCAGTTGCCATATCGGCCAATTTAAATTGTATTGCTTGATGTTCAGAAATTAATTTTCCGAAAGCTTTTCTTTCTTTTGCATATGCTAAAGCCAATTCATAGGCGCCACTAGCAATTCCTAATGCTTGCGCAGCAATACCAATACGACCTCCGCTCAATGTTTTCATGGCAAACTTAAATCCGAAACCTTCTTCGCCAATTCTGTTTTCCTTAGGCACTTTTACATCGGTAAATAAAAGTGAATGCGTATCTGAACCTCTAATACCCATTTTGTTTTCTTTAGCACCTATTTGAAAGCCCGGCATTCCGCGCTCAACAATAAGGCAATTGATACCTTTATGACCCTTTGCCACATCGGTTTGTGCCATCACTAAATATACAGATGCAGAGCTTCCGTTTGTAATCCAATTTTTAGTGCCATTTAATAAATAATGATCGCCCATATCAATGGCAGTTGTTCTTTGAGAAGTGGCATCAGAACCAGCTTCTGGCTCGCTTAAACAAAAAGCACCAATAATTTCACCTTTAGCAAGCGGCACTAAATATTTTTGTTTTTGCTCTTCATTTGCAAATTCCTCTAATCCCCAACAAACTAGTGAATTATTTACACTCATTACAACACTTGCAGAAGCATCTACCTTAGAAATTTCCTCCATAGCCAAAACATAGGAAACTGTATCTAATCCACCACCACCATATTTGGGATCAACCATCATACCTAGAAATCCAAGTTCTCCTAATTGTTTAATTTCATCCGCAGGAAATTTTTGCGTTTCATCACGCTCAATCACTCCTGGCTTCAGCACATCATTGGCAAAATCACGTGCTGCTTTTTGTATCATCAAATGTTCTTCGGTTAATTCAAAATTCATTTTTTATCGTATTTTATTAAGGTAACAAACATACTCAATTTTGGTTTAAAAACAAAATGAAGAATTTTTACAATTGGCTTATTCGCTAATTGGCAGCGGGTTTAATACCGATGTGAAATAAGTAATGGTTTAAAGTTGTTCCTTTCATCCGCAACTTTTTGCCCTTATTTGCGCATTTACAATTAGCAGCTGTGGGTTAAATTTCAAAAAAGAATTATGCACATGTTTTTTTACCAAGCATAAACATAGCCTAAAGAAATTCCACTGCTCCAGAAAAGGATTTTTTTATTGTATGACTTCATGGAGGCGTAACTTCTTTGCACAGCTCCATTTAATCTGAGTTGTGCTTTTTTGCTTAAATTATATTTGATCCCTGCGCCCCAATCTGAGGCTGAAAAATATTTTTTAGCGCCAAAATCAGCTGTTACTAACTTTTTTGATTCGATTTGGTTATTGCTGTAGTATAGTGCTTCTTGATAAATTTTGAAACAGAACGTTTTATTTATCCCAAAAAAACTAAAGAATTGTAATTTCTTTTTGCCTGCAGTAAACACAACACGCAAAGGAATATTAACTGAGTTAAAAACTGTGCGATAAAAAACAGGTAAAATGCTATTGTTCTTAACTCGCACTTCAGGAACTGTTTTATAGTTTGCAAAATCAACACTCATTATTTTTTTGCAAAGTTCAGCGCCACCTTCAAATCCCCAGTGATTATTTTTTTGCCAACCAATTAATTGTGCGTATCGGTATCCAAAACTAGCTTTTTGATTAATGTAATAATACTCCCAGTTATGATTATTACCCGAATCCTCAGGTCTAATTTTGACGGTAATAAAACAAAAATCAGGAGATATAGCACTCACAGTATAAAAACTGCTTAACTTTGCTCTCTTAATGCTATCATTAGCTTCTGCATGAATTTCAATTGAATAAAATATGGAAAAAAGAGCCAGACTGACTCCGAAAATAAACTGCTTAATCATAATTCAAATCAAACAAAATATTTTATGATATCAAAATTTAATTAACGTTGTGAAACAGTATTTTCTTTTTAGATGTTAAATTGTTGGTTTACTTTGCAGCATAATGTATAAGTTTAAATGAAATTAAAAACAGTTTATTTCTGTCAAAACTGTGGCGTACAATCGCCTAAATGGCTAGGTAAATGCCCGAGTTGCAATGAGTGGAATACCTATGTTGAAGAAGTAGTTCAAAAGAATGAGCCAAGCGCAAGCACTGCCATATCAAAGACTTCATATTATAAAAAAACGAATGAACCTATTTTAATTGCAGATATTGGATCGCAAACAGAAGCCAGGATAGCAATAAAGGATATGGAACTTTTGCGTGTGCTTGGGGGCGGCATTGTACCAGGCTCGTTAGTGCTTTTTGGAGGAGAGCCCGGCATTGGAAAATCAACGCTGATGCTTCAATTGGCCCTCCAGGAGAAGGATTTAAAAGTACTTTATGTTTCGGGTGAAGAGAGTGAGCAACAAATAAAAATGCGTGCTACCAGAATAGGATTAGAAAATAAGCAATGCTATATTTTTACTGAAACATCTACCACGCAAATAATTTCAAAGACAGATGAAATACAGCCACAATTAATTATTATTGATTCAATTCAAACCTTGTATTCGCCCAGCATGGAATCATCGCCAGGGAGCGTATCTCAAATAAGACAATGCGCTGCTGAATTAATGAAACTAGCAAAAGAATCGGCCATTCCTGTTTTTTTAATTGGTCATGTTACAAAAGATGGCAGCTTAGCTGGGCCAAAAGTGCTTGAACATATTGTTGATACTGTGCTTCAATTTGAAGGCGAAAGAAATCATGTTTACAGGTTATTGCGAACTACAAAAAACAGATTTGGCAGCACCAATGAATTAGGCATTTACGAGATGCAAGGCAGTGGTTTGAGAGAAGTTAACAATCCTTCGGAAATACTTATTACGGCAAGAGAGGAGGCGGTCAGCGGAGTAGCCATTGCTGCTACTTTAGAAGGTTTGCGCCCCATGTTGATTGAGACACAAGCATTAGTAAGCACAGCGGCTTATGGCACACCTCAGCGCTCGGCTACAGGATATGATTTAAGGCGATTAAGCATGTTGTTGGCTGTATTAGAAAAAAGATGTGGTTTTAGATTAGGTGTAAAAGATGTTTTTTTAAATATTGCCGGAGGCTTAAAAGTAGAAGACCCGGCCATAGATTTAGCCTTGGTTTGCGCTATACTTTCATCAAATGAAGATATTGCTATTGATGCTACGATTTGCTTTGCTGGTGAAGTTGGATTAAGTGGCGAGATAAGACCTGTAAACCGTGTAGAGCAGCGTATAGCTGAAGCAGAGCGTTTAGGCTTTGCGCAAATTTTTATTTCAAAATACAATAAATTATCGGCCGACCATGCAAGTGCTAAAATAAAGGTAGTGCCGGTGGCCAAAATAGAAGATGCTTTTTCATTATTATTTGGATAAAAAATATGATTGCGATAGACAACACATTAGTTTCGGATGACATCATTAAAAAGGCCTTTGTATGTAACCTCAATGCATGTAAAGGAGAGTGTTGTGTGGCAGGCGATAGCGGAGCTCCATTAGAAAAAGAGGAAATAGAAATATTAAAAAATATACTTCCAAAAATTAAGTCATACATACCTGCAGATGGCCTAGCAGCAATTGAAGCGCAAGGTGTAAATGTAGTTGACGAAGATGGAGATGATGTAACTACATTGGTTGATGGTAATAAACACTGTGCCTTTGTTTATTTTGACGAACAGAAAACAGCCAAGTGTAGCATTGAAAAAGCTTATAATGATGGTATAGTTGATTTTAAAAAACCTATTTCCTGTCATTTATACCCTATTAGAGTAAATCATTATAAAACATACACAGCTGTTAACTATCATATTTGGGAAGTATGTAATGATGCCTGTATTTTAGGCCGACATTTAAAGGTTCCTATCTATGAATTTTTGAAAGAACCTTTGACTAGAAAATTTGGCGAGAATTGGTACAATCAGCTTAAATTAGCCGCTAAAGAGTTAAAATAATTGGGGGTTATCGTTCAGTTATAGAAATTAAAACATTATAATTTTTTTAATCTGTTTACCTTATAAAATCAATCGCACAGCAAACCCTGCTTACCGCTGATGAATTTGGGTTTAATTCAGAAAATCTTTAAAAATGGAGCGCTCAATTAATCGAAAATATTATTTTAACTTCACCATTTTAAAATTAAACCATGATATTAACCATAAAAGGAGCAGCCAAAACAGTTACTGGCAGTAAGCATTTAATTACCACACAGCAAGGAAAAAAGATATTATTAGATTGTGGGCTTTATCAGAATAGCGCTAAAGACAATGATGAATTAAATAGTCACTTAGGTTTTGATGCTGCCGAAATTGATGCTGTTATATTATCACATGCGCACATAGACCATTCTGGAAATTTACCTTTATTGGTAAAACAAGGCTTTAGAGGTAAAATATATGCCACTCCTGCCACAAGAGACTTATGTGCTATTATGCTTTTAGATAGTGCTCATATACATGAAAATGATACCGTTTATTTAAATAAACGAAGATTAAAACAGGGGAAGCCACTAATAAAACCACTCTACACTGCTAAAGATGCCAGCAATTGTATGAAACATTTTTATGCAGTACCTTATCAAAATGAATTTATTATTAATGATGAAGTAAGTTTTGTTTTTACTGATGCTGGCCATATCCTTGGCAGTGCAGTTATAAATCTTGCCATTAAAGATGAAAATAAATTAATTCATTTAACTTTTACAGGAGATATAGGAAGGCCAACTGATTTGATAATTAAAGCGCCTGAAAAATTTCGCCAAGCAGATTATATCATTTGCGAATCTACCTATGGCAATAGGCTGCATGATGATGCTGCATTAGCCGCAGAAAAGTTGCTGCAAATAGTGTTAGAAACTTGCGTTGAGAAAAAAGGGAAACTATTAATTCCTGCCTTTAGTTTAGGTCGCACACAAGAAGTAGTTTACACACTCGACAAGTTAAAAACACAAGGATTATTGCCGCCTGTAAAGGTTTTTGTGGACAGTCCTTTGAGTATGAATGCTACAGACATCATGAGAAAATACACTGATAGTTTTAATGATGACATTCAGGAGTATATGAAAATAGATGATGATCCCTTTGGATTTAAAAACTTGATTTATATACAAGACGCTGAAGAATCAAAAGCCTTAAATGAATTAAAAGAGCCATGTATTATTATTGCAGCTTCGGGTATGATGGAAGCAGGAAGAATTAAGCATCATTTACATAACAACATTGGCAAAGAAGATTGTACACTTTTAGTGGTTGGCTTTGTTCCGCCAAACTCACTAGGGCATAGGTTATTAAGAGGCGATAAGCAAGTGCGTATTTTTGGTGAAGTACATGATGTAAAAATGCAAATTAAATCGCTCAATTCATACAGTGCGCATGCAGATTATACAGAGATGATAGATTTTTTATCTTGTCAAGATAAATCGAAAGTACAACAATTATTTTTAGTTCATGGCAATGAAGATGTGATGTGCGATTTTAAAATAAAGTTAATGGAAGTTGGCTTCAACAACATAGCAATTCCTGAGCTTAATGACTTTTATGAATTGCATTAGCATCAAGCAAAATAATCAAATTAATTTTTGATTTAAAGCAAGAAAAAATAAGAGCCGCAAGCTAACATAGTAAAGATTTTTTTAATTGTAAATAATAACAAATAGTGTCGGATAGCACAGCTAAGTTGAAGATAAGTGCCATGCAAAAAGTGTTGCTGGGTGGTTTACTCATTATGGTTATAAAACTTACAGCTTATTTTTTAACCCATTCTAATGCAGTGCTCACTGATGCTTTGGAATCTATCATCAATATCATTACAGGTATTTTTGCGCTCTTTAGTTTATATTATGCTTCGAGGCCAAAAGACGAAGATCACCCTTATGGCCATGGTAAAATAGAATTGTTGAGTGCAGGCTTTGAAGGCGGACTGATTTTTTTATCGGGACTATTAATTATTGCAAAATCAGTGAATGGTTTTTTTCAACCCTCAAAAATCCATAGTTTAGATATAGCTGCCTTGCTTTCATTATTGGCAGGTGCAGGCAACTATGTAATGGGTAAGTATTTACTTAATTTAGGAAAAAAACACCAATCGGTGATTATGACCGCCGATGGCAAACATTTGATTTCAGATACAGTTTCGAGTATAGGCTTGGTTATTGGTTTATTGGTGATTCACTTTACAGGATTACTTTGGCTCGATCATGTAATAGCCATTATTTTTGGTGGCTTTATATTTTACACTGGCTATAAGTTACTGCAACAATCTATAACAGGTTTATTAGATGAAGCAGATTACGAAAATTTAGAAAAGCTAATTACAGTGTTAAATGACAATAGAAAAGACAAGTGGATAGACATACATAACCTGCGCGTATTAAAGTACGGCCATACGCTCCATATTGATGCTCATATTACCTTGCCTTGGTATGATAACTTAGAAAATACACATGATGAAGTTATTGCAGTTGAGCAAATAATAAAAGAAAAGATACATGAAGAGATTGAGTTTTTTATTCATTCAGACCCATGTATTCCAGCCAGCTGTGCTATTTGCAGCATAAACAATTGCAAGGTGAGAAGCACTCCTTTTGAGCGAAAACTCAATTGGACGCTTAAAAACCTATTGCCTAACCGCAAACACAGCTTAACAAATTAAGCAGTAATTTCTGCATTAGATTTCTCTGCATTTCTTATGGCAACTTCTTGTGCTACACGTTGTGCAATTTCTTTAAATATTTTTGCTTGTGGTGTATTATTTTGCAATGCGGCAGGCCTACCAGCATCGCCAGCTTCTCTGATGCTTTGCACCAATGGAATTTCACCTAAAAGTGGAACACCAATTCTTTCGGCTAAATTTTTAGCGCCATCTTTTCCAAAGATGTAGTATTTATTTTCTGGTAATTCTTCAGGTGTAAAATAGGCCATATTTTCAATGATACCAAGCACAGGCACATTTATATTTGGCATTTTAAACATACTTACACCCTTTTGAGCGTCGGCCAAAGCCACTTGTTGTGGCGTGCTTACCACAATAGCCCCGGTAAGAGGAACTGCTTGCACCAGGCTTAAATGAATATCGCCAGTACCTGGAGGCAAGTCGATTAACATATAGTCTAAATCGCCCCAATCGGCATCAGCAAACATCTGATTTAAAGCTTTACTTGCCATTGGGCCGCGCCAAACAATAGCTTGTGATGTATCTGCAAAGAAACCAATAGAAAGTAATTTTACACCGTAAGCCTCCACTGGAATGATATAATTCTTTCCATCTTTTTGTCTGATTAAAGGTTTTTCCTCCATTACATCAAACATAATTGGCACAGATGGTCCATAAATATCTGCATCTACTAAACCAACTTTTGCCCCATTTAAAGCGAGAGCAACAGCCAAATTAGAAGCTACAGTGCTTTTACCAACACCTCCTTTGCCCGAGGCAATAGCAATAATATTTCTAACACCAGGCATTAATGGAGCGCCATTATTTCTTCTGGAAGTAACATCTGCGGTCATAAACACATCAACCTGCGCTTCTTTATCCACAAAATGTATGATTGCATTTACGCAGGCTTTATGAATCATTTCTTTCATTGGGCATGCAGGAGTTGTAAGCACCACAGTAAAGTTTACTTTTTTACCATCAACCTTTACATCCTTCACCATTCCTAATGTTACGATATCTTTCTTTAAATCAGGATCATCAACATTTCTAAGTGCCTCAAGTACGTTTTCTGAAGTAATCATATTGTATTTTTTATTGAATTAATAAGCAACATTGGCTTACATTTTTACTACTTGTTTTTCTAGAATTTGATCTAAAGTATTTATCAAAAGTGAGTGATAATTTGGCTTGGCAATAGCATAAATTAATTTAGCTTTTTCGAGGCCTTCAGGTGTTTTTGCCAACTCAACAAAGAGCGGTTTTACAAACTTTCTTCTGCCAGTATGAATTAAAAAATACGCAAGAGGTTCGTTTGTTTTAGCATAGTTACTGGCAATGCCTTTACGCAACCACTTACAAAGAATTTCAGCATTCCCACTTTCTGTGAATTGATAGGCACTGTCTAAATCAATCATTTGAGCAGTGTTCAATTTTAAAGGTAACATATCTAAAAAGTGCAGCCACTCATTGGTTGAAGCATGTTGTAAATTTAATTCAACCGCCTTGCTCCCATTCATAAACATTGATACTTTACTTTCAATGGTTTTAAATTTATCGGAATTAATTTTTGGACAATTTGCAGGAATACCAGCCCTATAAACCCATTCATCAATATTTACCTTGCCTTTAAAACCCAGCTCATCATTCAATAAATTTATTTCGAGATAATGAATAAAGGTTTCAGTAGTAATACTTTTGAAGGCATTTTCATTAAAATAATTAGTCAAAAATTGATCAAATTTTTGGCGTCCCACGGTTTCTTCAATTAAACGTAAAAAAAGGTAGCCTTTTTCATAGGCCACATCAGTCATTCCCTCATCTGGGTCGAGGTTTTCTAAATTTAATTTAAGTTTTGTTTGATCGGGTTCTTTTTTCAAATCTTCTAAGGTTTCTTTTAAATCTTGCATGCCAAGCACAGCTTGCATATCAGCAAAATCTTTTCCTCTTAAACGCTCCACAATTCTTCTTTCGATATAAACTGTAAAACCTTCATTTAACCAGAAGTCGTTCCAAGTAGCATTTGTAACTAAATTACCACTCCATGAATGCGCTAATTCGTGCGCAACAACAGCGGTTAATGATTTATCTCCAACAACAAGTGTAGGCGTTAAAAATGTTAATTTAGGATTCTCCATTCCTCCAAAAGGAAAAGAAGGCGGCAACACAATAACATCAAAACGGCCCCAACGGTAGGGACCGTAAAGTGCTTCAGCAGCCTTAACCATTTCATCCATTTCAGAAAACTCAACCACCGCTTTATGCACCATTGCAGGTTCAGAATAAACGCCTGTGCGCTCACCTGTTGCCAAAAACTCAATATTTCCAACTGCAAGCGCCATCAAATAAGCTGGTATTTTTTCTTTCATTTCGAAATGATATATCCCAGTTTCATTTTTCTTTTGTGGATTTTCTGCACTCATGAGCGCAAGCATATTTTTAGGCACCGTAATATCGGCACTATAAGTAAAACGTACACCAGGATTATCTTGACAAGGAACCCAGCTTCTAGCTAAGTTAGCTTCAGACTGCGTGAATAAAAATGGAAAATCTTTGCCAGCGGTTTGTGCCGGATTTAACCATTGCAATGCAACACTATTCTCAGTTGTTTTGTAGTTAATATTTACTCTTTTAGTTGTTGCAGTTACAGGAATTCCAAGGGGTTTGCCTTTAAATATTACCTCATTTCCTAAAAAGAAATTTATTTTTTCTGTTTGATTGTCAATCGTAACAAAATTAATATCAAGACCTTTGGTATCGAGCCATAAGGTATCTGCAGGCTTGTAATGCTGTAAAGTAAGCGTAGCTGTGCCTTCAAGTTTGGTGTTATCAAAATCTACTTTAAGGTTCAAATGAACATGTGAAACACTTATTTGACGTGGATTTGAGAATGAATGGCTATCATTTACTTCTTGCTCGACATAGGTGTCAATCTTTTTTTCTTGGCCACATGCAAAAATACCAAGTGTAAAAGTTAGTAAAATCAATCTAAAAATTACTTTCATGTTTTAAATTTTGTTTTTTAATTGCAATATGAAATAAGTCAAAAAACACTCAAAGTTAGCTATCAACTTGCGGTTTCGCTTATTTCATTACCCTATAAATTGAATTACAAATTAACTCATTTTTTATATCATATTGCATAAATAGGCAATATATTTAAGAAATAATCCATTTTATACCGATGTGAAATAAGTAATGAAGCAAATTTGTTTCAATCATTTGTCGCAAATTTTTTTCCGATAAGCATTTAGCAATATAAGATTTTAAATTATTGGCATAATTTATAAATCACATTGGTATTAGAAATTAAATAAATCGAGTTCCCCAATAAGCGGTATTTTAAGGCGCATATCATTATCCCAAAATATGCAGCATTGGCAATGCCTCATCGTCACATTCAATCTACAACTTAAAAGGCAGTGGCACATTGGTATAATTGATTTAACCCAGATTACGCATTAGAAATGCGTAAACGATAAAGAAATTGTAAATCAGATTTTTACAAATCTGATAACATTTTCTATATCGGGATTAACCCAACTAAATCAAGTAGTTCGATTTTTTAAATCTCCTATTGATTAATTTGGGT
>CAMBZU010000010.1 GCA_945872355.1 Chitinophaga pinensis | reverse complement strand
TGTGGTGGTATTAATTTAGAATATTATTTTTCGAGAGTTGATAATCATAAACTTGGAGCAGGTACAAAATTACCGCACAATGTGGTGGGCCTTTTTGGCGTTGCAAACAGCAGCGATGGCGATTTGCGTCCAGGTTTGCCTTGGCAAATGATAGAAGTACACGATCCATTAAGATTAATGATTATAGTAGAGCATTTTCCTGAAGTAATTCTTAAAACAATTCAATCATCGGATGAGATGTATGAATGGTACAAGAATGAATGGGTGCACCTAATAGCTGTTAATCCAGCAAATAATTCTTTGAGTTATTTTAAAGATGGCAATTTTGTTCCTTATCAAACCTTAGCTAAAGAAATACATTTTTTTAAAGATGTTAACACGCTTATTGAAGGTGCTAAAGAAATGGAAACAAACCATATAGTGCATGCAACACAGGAAAATTTACCTGTTTATCTTCATCAAAACTTAAAATAGATGGAACAACTGCTACCGCTTTTTATTTTTATTCCATTATTTGGTTTCATTTTAGCTTTCTTTTTTGCAAACAATCAAGAAAAATTAATTGCTACAATAGCCACAAGTACCATAGGAATTCACTTGGCTGCAAGTGTTGTGTTTTCTTTATATTGGCTTTTTGAAGGAGCGCCAACTTTAGACCTTAAGTCTTTTACCTTTTTTAAAGAAGATAATATTGAAATATTTTTAGATTTATATTTTGATAAAATTGCATTAGTTTACGCCTTAATAGGCTCATTAATAACTTTTTTAGTCATTATTTTTAGTAGATTTTATTTGCACAGAGATGAAGGCTACAAACGCTTTTTTTCCACTGTATTACTCTTCTTTTTGGGTTATAACATCACCGTTTTTTCAGGCAATTTTGAAACACTTTTTATTGGTTGGGAATTTTTAGGTATCACTTCATTTTTACTCATTGCTTTTTATCGCGATAGGTATTTACCAGTTAAGAATGCACTAAAAGCCATCTCTTTGTTTAGATTAGGTGATATTTGTTTAATACTTTCCCTGTGGACTAGTCATCATATTTGGCATCAAAATATTACCTTTAATCAACTTAATGATACTGCTTTAGTACTAAGCCACATTGCTGATAATCATAATTCAGTATTTTTTCTTATTTCTATGTTGATAGTTGCAGCTGCTATTAAATCTGCTCAATTTCCATTTTCTTCTTGGTTACCAAGAGCAATGGAAGGTCCTACAACATCTAGTGCAATTTTTTATGGCTCACTTTCTGTTCATTTAGGTGTTTTTTTATTGCTAAGAACATACACCTATTGGTCAACCATTATAACCATAAAAGCAATTGTTATTTCTATTGGCGTGCTTACTGTTATAATTGCTAGTTTAATTGCTCGGGTTCAATCTACGGTAAAAACACAAATAGCTTATGCTTCAATTGCACAAATAGGCATTATGTTTATTGAAGTAGCATTGGGTTGGCATATTTTAGCCTTAGTGCATTTTAGTGGAAATGCCTTTCTAAGAACCTATCAATTACTAGTTTCACCTTCTGTATTGGGATATATGATACATGATCAAATTTTTAATTATGTACCTCGTATTAATAATTATCCTACGTCTAAGTTTAAACAACTTTACAATAGCATATATATACTAAGTATTAAGGAATGGAATATGGATGAAAAACTTAAAAAAGTATTGTGGAACCCATTTAAATTTTTAGGTCACAAAATGAATTTTTTATCCAATAGTATCTCCATTTGGATTATGTTTTCATTGCTAATTTTAGGTATATTACTACTTTATTTTGAAGCACATATTCCAACAACAACTGATTTATATCTTCACTTACTTTTTGCAATTTTTGGCACTATCTTAATATTGGTTTCTTTTGCAGAAAAAAGAAATGCAATCAATGCTTGGAAACTTCTTTCGCTTAGTCAGGCCTTTGCCGTGCTTGCCATTGCACATTTTAATGATAAATATGAAAACAAAGAAATATTAATCTACATCACTGGTTTGATGGTTTCTTCTATAGTTGGTTATTTTATTTTGTTGAATTTAAAAAAAGTAGAATCGAAAGTTAGTTTGGATGATTTTTATGGTCATATTTATCATCATCCAAGATTAGGCTTTTGGTTTCTATTTACTTGTTTAGTATTTGTAGGATTGCCTTTTACACCTTCATTTATTGGTATAGATTTAATGTTTAGTCATGTTGATCATGATGAACATCTTTTAATTATCTTAACTTCAATCAGTTTTTTGGTGCTCGAATTATCTGTACTCAGAATTTATGCAAGATTGTTTCTTGGGCCAAATCAAAAGCAAGATCATCCAATAGCATACAAGTCATCATAGTCGCTTAATATTGCAAGAATGCAATAACTCTTTTTTTTGTAAATTAACACTTTATTTAGATTTTATGCGACAATTCAATAATGCAAAAGCAATCTCATTTCAGAATGCAGCCAATAGCGCTTTTAAATTTAGATCTCTCATGTTTTTTCAAATTCCATTGATTTGGTTCAGTGGAATTAAAGTTAATCAATTTGATAGAAATAGTTGTAGCGTTAAACTGCCTTTTACACGCAGAACTCAAAATCCATTTCGCTCAGTTTACTTTGCAGCGCAGTGCATGGCAGCAGAGTTAAGCACCGGCTTAATTTTAATGGCAGAAACGATAGAAACAGGTAAAAAATGCTCCATGTTAGTAACAGCGATGAGCGCAACTTTTATAAAAAAGGCTGACGCAGATGTGTATTATACTTGTGCTCCAAAAGATATCATTGCAAGTGCAATTCAATTATCATTAAAAAATAATGAACCCGTTAAAATTATACTTACAAGTGAAGGTAAAATGCAAGATGGAACGGTGGTGGCAAATTTTGAATTTGAATGGAGTGTGAAATTTAAAAGCTAGCTATTTTCCTCTGCCCTGAACCACAATGAGCACCGTGTAAATTAAAATTTTAAAATCTACTGCAAGGCTCATATTTTCGATATACAATATGTCATAACGCAAACGTTCAATCATTTCATCCACATTTTCGGCATAACCATATTTTACCTGTCCCCAACTGGTAATGCCGGGCTTAACTTTGTTTAAATGACGATAATGAGGTGCGGTTTTAGTAATTAAATCAATAAAGTGTTGACGCTCTGGTCGAGGACCTACTAAGCTCATTTCCCCTATCAATACATTAAAAAATTGAGGTATTTCATCAAGCCTTACCTTACGCATAAATTTACCAAATGTTGTAATACGGCTATCTGTTTTACTACTTAACATGGGGCCATTCTTTTCAGCATCAGTATACATCGACCTAAATTTATGTATCATAAAAGGTTTGCCATGCAGGCCAATTCTTTCGTGCGAATAAAGTGCTGGACCTTTTGAAGTAAACTTCACTATAAGCGCTGTGATAATAAATACAGGTGAAAAAAATGTAAGTGCAATCATCGAAATAGTGACGTCAATTACTCTTTTAAGTGCACGCTGCCAGGTAGGCATAATATTGTGAGAAATTTCAATTAAAGGCGCACCAAAAATTGAAGTCATTTTTACTGAACCACTTAATATATCATACATATCTGGAATGATTTTTATGATGATATTCAAATCTTCCAAACTATTAATCATGCCTTTTAAAAACTCGTGTTCCGATGATTCAATGGCAATAATTACTTCTTCAATATTTTTACTCACCACTATTTCTCTAACATCTGACAATTCACCTATATGAGCCAAGTGTTTTTCAATTAAATGCGTACTTCCATTTTTATTTTCGATATGCACAAAACCAACAAATTTATTACCTGATGATTTAGTTTGTGCTTCAATTTCACGGTAAAGATTTAGCGCATTAGCATTGCTGCCAATAATAATTGTAGGAAAAGAAATTACGCGCTGATGTACACGCTTTACAATTATTGTTGCTATAATTAAGCGAAAGAAAAAAGTGAATGCAAAATGAATAAGAAACAAGGCAATAAATAAGCGATAATAGGCCTTGTAAGAATAAATTTCATCATCTAATAATAAGGCAAAAAACAAAACAATAACACCAATTAAAGTAATGAGTATGGTCTGCCCTAATTCTCGTAGTCGCGACTTTCTAAAAATATTTTTGTAGCTGCCAATAACACTATACAGTAAAAGCCAAAATAAAGGTATTAAAACAAGCGCAGTATAAAAATTATCATTAAATTCTATTGGAATAACCTTGCCAAATTTTGCAGTTTCTATTTCTGATTTTCTAAACACATAAAAAAAAGTCCAAGCCAAGCCTGCAGCTAATAAATCGCTTACAACAGCTAACCATAAGTACATTTTTTTATTTGATTTCATACTAAAAACTAATCAGTTTTACATTATCAATTAAAAAACGAGGATTGCTAACACCATCAGCTTGTTTAGCATAAAAATAGATCTTATAACCGCTGGCAAATACTTCATTTGAAATGGCTTGTGAAAGGTCAACGTATACTTTTTTCCAAATATTTTCTCCATTGCTATTGGTGCTTGCTCTTAAACCTATCACTGAGCTTTGTTTTATTTGTGCACCATTTTGCGCCATTACCCCAATTTCCATAGGTTGATTAATGTTGTAATTTAATTCTAAAAAAACACTTGCACCTTGTTTTGGTAAGTCATATAATTTTGTTGTGGCAATAGTTACATCAATTGAACCATTAACTATTTCAAAAAGGCCACAATTATTTCCTTCAAAAACTAAACTGGAATTGCTTGTTTTATTTATTTCGTTTGTGCTGCTCGATGTTTTTTCAAAATTCAAACCTAGGCCTTCAAAACTTTCAATAAGGTGAAAAACTGTTCCCGATTTATAACCTAAAATGTGCGGCTTAAGACTTAAAATCTCTTTTTCCTTCAGCTCAATTACAGTGTCCCAAGCATTATAAAATGGATAATCTATTCGAGTAGCATCAATCCCATTTTGAAGAATGCCTGAGCGAACACTTATTTTGGCACTACCAGTCAATAAAATAGGAAATTTACTGGGCATTGGATAAACACCTTGTAAATTATCATTGATATATACCCAAGCATCAGTAATGTTTGAAGAAGCACTCCCTTGAGAATTGTCTGTTGCTGTTTTTAAATCAATATTTGTAATTCTAATGTAGGAGGGAATAGGCTCTTCTTTATCAAAAGTATTACAAGCCTCTTGCAATATTACAAGAAGTAAACAAGTAAAAAAGAATATAATTTTTCGTAAAAATGTTTCCACCACTCCTTATAACGTCAATAAATACAATTTATTGTAAATGTTTTTCCTAAATAAGGGCGCGAAAGTAATATTAAAGTTGGTATTAATTATCAATTAAGCGTGCATTTGATTTCAATTTTGAAATAATTTCATAGGCAACTTGTAGTGATTTATATCCATCATCGGCAGAAACTACGGTAGCTTTATCATTAATTATTGAACTAGCAAAGCACTTCAGTTCCTCCTCAATTGCATTAACTTTTTGTGTTTCAGGAGTTTCAAAATAAATTTGTTTAACACCTTTATCATTTCCTAAGTCAATGGTAATGGCATAGGGATCTGCCTCTCCTTCAATATTTTTTAACCTGATAATGCTTGCTTCTTTCTCTAAAAAATCGACAGATATGTAGGCGTCTTTTTGAAAAAATCTTGTTTTACGCATGTTCTTCATGCTAATTCTACTGGCCGTTAAGTTAGCTACGCAGCCATTATGAAATTCAATTCTTGCGTTGGCAATATCAGGAGTATCGCTTACCACAGCTACGCCGCTTGCACTTATTTTTTTTATTTCTGATTTTACAATACTTAAAATAATATCTATATCATGAATCATAAGATCGAGAACTACTGAAACATCAGTGCCTCTTGGATTAAATTGCGCTAGGCGATGCGTTTCAATAAACATAGGATTGTTGCAATAAGGTGCAGCAGCAGTAAAGGCAGGATTAAAACGTTCTACATGACCAACCTGCACTTTTACATTTGCTTCATGAATCAAACGAATTAATTTTTTGCCTTCGTCAAGCGTGTTTGTAATTGGTTTTTCAATAAATAAATGTTTCGAATTTTTTAATGCAATTAATGCACAATTGTAATGGTTAATTGTTGGCGTAACAATATCTATAGCATCACATTTTTCTATCAGTTCTAATTCCGATCCAAATCTTTTTATCTGAAACTCATCAACGGCTTTTGATGCATTGTCATCATTGGGATCATAAAAACCAACCAATTCAAAGTCGGCAATCGTTTTTAATATTCTAATATGAATTCTACCAAGGTGCCCAGCGCCCAAAACTCCAATTTTAATCATACTTTTTATATTGATTGTTAGTGCTATGCATTTGTTTTTACAGCTCAGTAGGCTATGCTAATGAAATGCAAATTTAGAGCTAATGGTTACAAACAATTAAATGATGATTTCTTTTTTGTAACATTGCTATGTTAGTACCCGAGTCTTTTATTTTTGTAAAGCAGTTTTAACCGATTATGATAATAAAAGATAATTTTAAACACAAAGGGAAAAGATCACAAATGATTACAATGCTAAGAGAAATGGGTATTGTAGATGAAAAAGTGTTAAGTGCTATGGAGTTAATTCCGCGACATGCTTTTTTAGATGAAGCTTTCTTAGAATATGCATACGAAAATAAGGCTTTTCAAATAGGCGAAGGACAAACTATATCTCAACCTTTTACTGTTGCCTTACAAACATCACTTTTGGCGATCAATAAAAATGAAAAGGTATTAGAAATTGGCACCGGAAGTGGCTATCAAACTGCCGTTTTATGCGCAATGGGAGCAAGGGTTTATAGTATCGAAAGGCAAAAAGTATTGTACGATAGAGCAAAAAGATTTTTGCCAATGCTTAATATTAATCCTAAATTGTTTTATGGTGATGGTTATTTAGGCCAACCTATGTTTGCACCCTTTGATAAAATAATTGTTACTGCAGGTGCACCTTTCATTCCTGAGCAATTGAAAACTCAGCTAAAGGTGGGCGGTATTTTAGTTATCCCTGTTGGTGATAGCAAAGGTCAAAAAATGTATTCGATACTTAAGATAAGCGATACTGCTTTTGAAACTAAGCTGCATGGCGATTTTCATTTTGTACCTTTATTGGAGAAAAAAAGATAATTACAAGGTATTCTATAAACTAATCTGTCGCGAATCTAAAAAAATAACTAAAATTGTCAATAATATTATTTTAGCTACGTTAGCACTCAATCAAAACTAATAAAATGAGCAACATAAAAACAGTTTTTTCTTTCATAACTTTTCTATCATTTAATTTGGCTTTCGCTCAAATACCACCTCAGCCTGCTGCAGATGCACTTTTGTTGTCGAAAAAAGGGGAGCCAATTTTACCTGAAGCCAAAGATTTTGCCTTAAGTATAGATGCAAGTCCATTTTTAACTTACACTGGAAAACTTCTATCTGCTGCAGGTGCAGATGCACCAGTTATAAATTCAATAGCAAATTACCCATTAACCATTGGTGGTAAATATTTTATTAGTCCCAAACAAGCCTACAGAGCTAGAGTAAGAATAGGTATTGTATCTCAAACCCTAAGCAATTCAGTAGTTGATAATCAAAATACCACTTTAGATACGCTTTACATTAAAGATAGTCGCAAAGTTAGTTCAACTGATGTTACCTTGGCTTTTGGAAAAGAATTTAGAAGAGGTAAAACCAGGTTGCAAGGATTTTATGGTGGCGAAGGTATCATTGGTATTTCAACCGGAAAATCAATTTATACCTATGGAAATGCATTTAGTAATCTTAATGTTTCACCAACTAGCACTGATTTTGTAACACCAACTTCTTTAGGATATGCTAGTGCTGCTGCAAATAATAGAATTCAGTCAGAATCAAACGGAACAGGAATAAAAATAGCCGCAAGAGCTTTTGTTGGTGCTGAGTATTTTATTTTCCCCAAAATGTCTATTGGCCTTGAATTTGGATTCAGCCTAATGTATTATAATCAAAACGATGGTAAATTATCTACTGAGAGTTGGGATGCAGCTAACGGAAGTGTTAAGAATAAAACGCTAGCAAAAAGTGGAACAAAAGGTTTTGGTGTAGATAATGATAACAGTGGAGGCGCAATTATGCTAAATTTCCATTTTTAACCTAAACTAATTTTCTAAAATAGTTTTTGCAATTTCTTCATAGGTAAACGATCCAGTAATTTTACCGTTTTCTATTTCATAAATAATATCACAGTTTTTCAAGGTGGTTATCCTATGAGCAACAATAAACATTGTTTTATCTTCTTTTGAAATAGCTTCAATAGATTCAGTAATTTCCTTTTCAGTTTGATTGTCCAAGGCACTTGTTGCTTCATCAAACACAAGTATTTGAGCATCTTTATATAAAGCTCTTGCGATGGCAATTCTTTGGCGTTGGCCGCCAGATAACCTGGTTCCATTTTCACCGATATTAGAATTTAATCCGAATGCTGATTTTTCGACTACTTCGTCAAGTTTAGAGAGCTTTATAACTTTGTTTAATTTCTCGTGATCAATATCTTGTTTCGCCACGCCAAACGCAATGTTTTCATAAAAGTCACCATCAATAATAAACACGCTTTGTTTTACGTAGCCAATTAATTGTCGCCATTGATTATCTTCATTTACGGTAATCCTTTTATTGTCGATATATAAACCACCTTGTTGCTCTTTTAAAAATCTTAAAAGGATGTTAATAATAGTAGTTTTTCCTGAACCAGACTTTCCAATAATACCAACTTTTTGACCTTTTAAAATAGTCATATTGAGTCCATCAACAGATGGTTTTTTGCCACTTGGGTATTGATAGGAAACATCTCTAAATTCAATATTTGTATTAAAAATCAACGCCTCATTGTTTAAGTTTTCGCTTGTATTTGGGATAGGCTGTAAACCATCTTTAATTATTTGAATAACATATTGAAAGCCTTTAATACTTCCCAATGCAATTAACATTCTGTTCATAGATGGCATTACCCTGTATGCTGCAGCAATAAAAAGTGGCAGCATTACCGAAATACTATCTTTTGCTGATGGAACATAGAGCGTGTAAAAAAACATTATAATAACTGCACTTATGGCAGTAAGTTCAATAATTTTACTTGGAATTAAATTTAATGTATAGGCATTGGTAAAAAGATGTTTAAACTTTGCCTGGTTTACTTTAAAAAGTGAGAGAAAATATTTTTCTTTATAAAAAAGCTTAACATCAATATAACCATGAATGGTTTGATAGGCTTGCTTTGTAAGTTCTGTATTTAACCTGTTTCTTTCTGTTTCGTAAAACTGTGTTCGGCTTTTAATGAGCTTGTAAGTTAAAATAAAAGAAGGTGTAAGTGTAATAAACATAAGCCCAATTACAGCAATATCATAAAGTGAAATAGCAGTTAAAATAATAATTAACACAACTATTTCTGACATCAACATTAAAGAGGGCAATAACAAGTAGGTAGAAAAATGGAATGGCATAATTTGAATATTTCTAACCAAATTAGTGCTGTTATGGTCATTGAAATATTGTAAATCCTGGTTCATGATATTCTCAAATTGTTTCTGAGAAATATCTGTTGCTACACCATACGAAAACCTCGATTGAAGAAAACTTATAACGGCAGCAGCGGCATTTTTAAAAAGAAAAATAAACCAAAAACAAACCAAAACAAAATATAGAAATGAGTTGTCATTTTCAAATCCAAGAGAAACAAATATTGTATGACATAAATGACTTTTATGAATATTTGAAGGGTCAAAAACAAGACTTGCTACTGGTAATATTGCTGCTAATCCTAAAACATCTAATATTCCACCAATTAAAATTAAAAACATCATTAAAACAACACGCTTTTTATGATGTGGAAAAAGAATACTATTGATATCCTTAATAGTGGATATTACGATGTTTTTAGGAAAAATATTTTTCATAATTTACAAATAAGTTATGAATTATTATCGGAGTAAGCTTTATATACTTCTCCATATCTCCTATAGTAGTAATTGTTCTTTAACTTCTTTGCACCATTTAGTATCAAACAAAAGTGTTTTGGATTATGTGCTTTAAAGATATCTTGAGCACTATTCAAACTATCTCTAAATGGAAATTTTGTATTCATTACAAACATATTTACATCTGCAATTTGCATTAAAAATATGGCATCAGAAATTAATGATACGGGAGGTGTATCAATAATAATGTAATCATAATTAGCTTTCCCATAATCAATAATATCTTTCATCTTGTTACTTAAAATTAATTCAGAAGCATTAGGTGCATTGGTTCCCGATAGCAAAACATCTAAGTTTTCAACTTCTGTATGAATGATATGGTCTTCTGGTTTACCCCTGCCAACAAGTATGCTTGTTATTCCTGGCTTTTCATTTGTTAAACCTAGGGCTTTATAAACACGAGGTTTGTGCAAATCCAATTCAAGAATGAGCACTTTTCGTCCGCCTTTGGCTAGCAAAGCACCAATATTTACAGAGCAAAATGTTTTACCTTCACTTGGGTGATAGGAAGTAAGCAAATAAACCTGACAATTACTTTCAGTATTATTCATAAACTGTAAGTTAGTTCTCAGTGTTCTGAAAGACTCGGTAACTGCTGAGCGCGGATCTTCACTGATAGACTTTTCAACATTAGCAAAATGATCTGAATAAATAACTTCACCCAAAACGGGAAGCGTTGTTTTTTGCTTAATTTCATTCAAGGATTCTATTTTTTCATAGAACGAAACTCTTACGAAAATTATCAATAAACTTAGTAAAAAACCAACACCAATGAAGGTATAAGTGATTTTTGTTTTGTTTGGTTTTACAATACCTAAGGACAATGCAGATTCAATAATTTTACTTTGTGGCACAATACCTGCCCTCGCAATTGTATTTTCAGCTTTCTTCTGTAACAGAAAAGAATACATTTTTTGATTTACTTCTAAATTCCTCTCTATATTTAGTAACTCTCTTTGTTTGATAGGTATATTGCTAATTTTACTTTCAAATCTCTCAACTTGTTTTTTAAGCGCAACTCTTTGCGAATTTATTGCAACTCTCGAATTGTTGATATAAGTAAGGATATTCATTTTTTTGGCGCTTAATTCCTTTTCAAGTGAAACTAATTTCGTACTTGATGGCGTACTTGAAAATTTTGCTTTGTTTCGCTCCATTTGTACCACATACAAATCGGAAACATTTTTAGCAAACGATTGATCTGTTGCTGGAAGGAATATTGTGGGAGGAACCATTTCTGGATCTTTATCTTCGATAATGTATTTTTCAATAGAGTTAAAAGAGGCCTCCATCAAGTCAAGTTTGTTAAGCTCGGTTTGATTAATTACCAATTGCTCAAAATAATTTTCTTCTTCCTTTGATAAATCTAAGATTGATTCTGATTGCTTGTAATTTTGCAATCTGTCCTCAATGGATGTCATCATTTGTGTTAATTCCTCCAACTGCTTTTCAATGTATGTCAAGGTGCGGCTATTGATATCTAATTTCGAATTCAATGTAATGTCAATATATACTTTACCTAAGGTGTCTAAAAAGGTTATGGCCCTTTTTGGAATAATATCTTCTACTGTTACCTGAACTATACCGCTATATTCTGGAATCTCAACCATGATAGCTTGTTGGTATTTTCTCACCAAATTAGATCTATTATGAAATTGAATTTGATAGTTTACTTCCTTTATTTTATTCTCAGTAATGGCCTGAATAGCTGATGATTTGGCCACATTAATTCTAAAATCCTTGGTAATAAGGGTTTTATTAAAATATCCTTCAACGATTACTTCATTCTCATTTTTTTTATATTTTAAAACATATTTACTTGCATTCAGTATGTTAAAGTCAATAAACTGCTCGTATAGCAAAGGATTGATTGCGTCAAATGTAATTCTAAAAGGAATCTCGTCATACAGTTCCTTGGTTCTTAAGCGTCCTAAGATAAAATAAGAAACGTCTAAGTCAAGTTTGTCAACTGTTTGCTTAATCAAATCGTACGACTTGATTACTCGCATGGCATTGTAATTTTCAGAATAATCTTTATATCCTAGAGGCTGCACACTAGACTGAATAATGCTTTGTGAATCATAGGCATCATTTGATTTTAATAAAATTTGTGTAGATGCAGCATAAATATCTGTTAATTTGTAGGAGTAAAAGTAGGCTAAAAAATAGGCTAATGTTATACAAGAAACAAAGATATACCAGTTTTTAGTAAAGGTGCTCCAAAGTGACTTTAAGTCATTAAGGTTAATTATGGAATCTGTTTTTTCGTTACTCACAGCATTTTAATAAATTGCGCAAATATACTAATTGTAGCTAAATTCAATTTTATAAGTCGGTATTTCTGCCTTAATTAACAAATTTAGTGGTTTTATTTACCCACAAATTTGGGTAAAATATTATTCAAGCGATAGTGGGGAGCGCTTTTTAACTCATTTTAATCTTAGCTTACTTTAAACTAAAATTGTGTTTTAGCGCCCAAAAAATAGCGTATAATTAAACTTGATCAACTTTTTAACTGAGTTTCTGGATTCTTTAAAAGCAGGTACCTTTATGCTCAAAAAAATAATTTCATATGAATAGATAATAAGCAATTTGTTGGATGTGTTTTATTGGTTTTAAATACTGTTGGCTTGCTTGTTATGCTTTGCCATAGATTTATTAAAGAAATGGGCAAAAGAATATCATATCAAATTTTAAGGATAAACTAGAGGCCAAATATTAGTGTAAAGTTGATGCTATATACTGCTTAAAATCTATTGAAACTCTCGGTGATTTAGGTCTTTTAACAAATTAATGTTGATAGCTTGCAGTGTTTATGTCAACAATTTTTAAATTATTGCTATTTTTGTCCTTATTAATTCACCTATTTGTGCTCATAACTCCTATAAATATTTTAGCGCTTATTTTTGCTTACCTCATTGGTTCAATACCAACTTCAGTTTGGTTGGGTAAATTTTATCATGGTATTGATATTAGGGAACATGGAAGTGGCAATGCAGGTGCAACAAATACATTTCGCATATTTGGTAAAAAACTGGGTATTACAGTGCTTATTGTTGATATATTAAAGGGTTGGATAGCTGTAAAACTTTTTTATGTTTTATATGAAAGTGGTCAAAACGTTGACGAACTTTTTAATTTAAAAATACGCCTTGGTATTTGCGCTTTGCTCGGACATGTTTTTCCAATTTATGTTGGTTTTAAAGGAGGAAAGGGGGTTGCAACACTCCTAGGAATTATTCTTGCCCTTAATCATGAAGCTGCACTTATGTCAATTGCCGTATTTTTAATAGTTTTCATTATTAGTCGTTATGTTTCACTCAGTTCAATAATTGCAGGCCTTTTTTTTCCGGTTGTAGTTATGGTGATTTCAAAAACTTCACAGCCAGCAATGGTTGTTTTTGCTTTAATGATAAGTATTGCTGTAATAATAACACATCAAAAGAATATCGAAAGACTTTTAGGTAAAAAGGAAAGCAGAGTGAACTTTTTTAATAAAAAAACAAAAGAAGAGGTTCAAGTTTCACAAGCAAATAAGCAGTAATAAGCAAATTCTTGTTGAACTAAAAGCTGCAAAATTTAATAGGTTAAAAAGAAATAAATGAAAGAAAAAACGCATAGCTTGATACTAACTTTAGTATTTCTAGTTCTTGTCAGTTTTGTTACAAATGCTCAAAATGATTTTGGTTCTGAAAAGGAACTGCGCAAGCAAGCCGAAGGGCTTTTTGAAGTTGATGATTATGCAGCAGCCTTGCCCTTGTATTCTCAATTATTAAGTTTATACCCTAAAGACCCTAATTTTAATTATAAATACGGTGTTTGCTTATTATATGCCAAAGAAAATAAAGAAAAACCATTGCCTTATTTGACTTTTGCCATTGGCAAAAATGATGTTGATGACGATATTTACTACCATTTAGGAAAGGCTTTTCACTTAAACTATAGGTTCGATGATGCAATTGCTCAATACAACCTATTTAAACTAAAAAAGAGCAAATCATCTACTAAATTAGAAGTGGATCTTCAAATAAAACAATGCCAGAGTGGTAAAACTTTATTGAAGAATGTAACAGATTTGACTGTAATTGAAAAAAAAGAACTCAACAGTACAGAATACTTTAGAGCATACGATTTAGCAAAGATTGGGGCAAAGCTGGTTGTAAAACCAGATGATCTAAAAACACCTTTTGATGTTAAAAAGAAAGACCAATCAACCGTTGTGATAAGGCAAACAAGTCAAGATATTTATTATAGCAGTTATGGCGCTGATGGAAAAAATGGACGTGATATTTACAAAATAAGTAAACAGGAGAATTTTACCTGGGGAAAACCTGTAAACCTTGGTCCAAATGTAAACACAATGTATGACGAAGATTTTCCCTTTATAACGCCTGATGGTAAAACGCTCTACTTTTGCAGTAAAGGTCATAACAGTATGGGAGGCTATGATGTTTTTAAATCAGAATTAAACGCATCAGGCGATTGGACTGCAGCTAAGAACCTTGATTTTGCTATAAATACGCCAGACGATGATATTCAATATGTAACAGATCCTCGAAGTGATTTTGCCTATTTTTCTTCCAAAAGAAATAGTGCTGAAGGCAAAATAATTGTTTTTAAAGTTAAAATAGAACGTGTTCCTGTAACTGCAGCTATCATTAAAGGTAAAGTTACAAATGATGCAATACCATCAAACCTTGCTGCAAAAATAACGATAAAGAATGTTCAAACGGGCATGTTTATTGGTACTTTCAATAGTTCCGATAAAGATGGTAAATACCGTATGAATTTGAATAATGGTACAAAATACGAATACACTGTTGAGCAATCGGGTACTCCGCCAATAAAGCAAATTGTAGATATTCCAACAATGACTGAGTTGAGACCTTTAAAACAGGAAATTCAGTTAAGAAAGAAGGAGGGAGTTACTACCATGATTATTTATAATTTCTTTGGCGATACGGTTGAAAATAATGCTTTAGCTGTAGCAGAGTTGTTTAAGGAAAGAGCTAATCTAGATGTAAATTATGATGAACAAGTTCAAGCTGGTATAATAAATGAAGTTTCAGCAAAAAACACTTACGACAGCAAAGTACTATCAAATAGAAATACTTTTAAAGAGGAGAGCACAGCAGCATCAAACACGCAGCCTGAAAAGGGAACAGCAGCTGAAGAAAATAAATCTGCCAATAAAAATGAAAAAGGAATAAATAATACAGAAATAGTTGCCATTGCTGCTGAAGATGCTAAAGAAACCCAAAAAGATGCTGATGATACAAGAGATAAATCAAGACAAGCTTTTGCCTTTTCAAATTTAAAAAATAATCAAGCTCAAAGTAAATATAAAGAAGCTGCAAAATTTGAAAATGATGCAGCAGCTGTTGCTGAAATTAGTGAAAAACAATTACAACTTGATTTTGCTGCAAAAGCAAAGAAGGATGGCGACCTCCTTTCTCAACAGGCTGTTGTGGCTTATAACTTAGCAAAGGACTTGGAGCTTGAAGCTAATGCCAAACAAGTTGAAGCCAATCAAGCGCAGCAATATGCAAGTGACTTGGAAGTAGCTGTTAAGTCTGACTCAAAAACTGCCTTTGAAAATTTAGAGAAACAAAGCAAGGAATTAGAGAAAAATAAAGGAACCTCCAAAGTTTCTTCACCTGAAAACTTAACCAAGTTAGCAAAAGATAAAAATGCAGAAGCAGTTAGCTTAGAAGCTAGAAAAAATGATTTGAAGGCTGAGATTCAAGAATCAATGTTTGATGAGAAAATTGCTCGCGAAGAAATTTTAAAATCGAAAACTGACGCGAAGAAGGAAGCTAATGAAGCGCAACTTAATACTGTTTTGGCCGCAAGGAAGGATAAGGAAACAGAACTTGGAGGAATTGATAATAAGATTGTAAAACTGAAGGAAGAGGCTATTGCCATAGAGGATGAGGCCCGTATCAATAAAGAAATAATGGCAGAAATTTCAACGGCTGGAAATACAAATTTAACTCAAATAGCTGCAGAAGATAAGCAAAAATTAGAGGAGCAATTTAGTGCACAGCGCAGCGATAATAATAGCTCAACCAATGCTGTTGTTAATGCTAATCAAACTACTACAACTAAAGAAACTAATTTGGTTAAAACTGATAAAACAAATGCTAACATAGTTTTAGAGGATTATACCAGCTATACAAATTCATTAGATGAAAATAAAAAGGATTTCTTACTAGCTCAGGCAAATCAAGCAATTCAAATGGCCGACTCAAGCGCAAAACTTTTAAGCAATGCAACCGAAAAGAATGAAATGAATAGCTTGGCTGAATCTCAAAAGAGCTTTCAAGAAATTGCTAATTCTAAAAAAATAGCTGCTAACCTAATAGCCTACAATATTTATAATAAAGAATTTGAGGCCAATAAAAATGTACTAAATCAAAAATTACAATCGCTTCCAGAAACTGACAAGGCTAATTTTTCTATCAGCTTATCACAAATTGAAGGCGATTACCTAAAGGCTGTTACTGCTAAAGATAATGCCATTCAGCAAAACACCTTAGCTGAAAAGGAAACAAACTTAAATGCCGCAGTTAATGCTCAAAATGTAGTTTTAGTGCGCCAAAGAAAATTATTGGAACAAGCAAATAGCAGCATTGCTAATAATAATGTTGATAATAAGGCTACTTCTAATTTCAAAGGTTTTAATACAGATAGAAATTCATCAGTTACTGAAGCGGTAAACAATTTAAGACCAGATTACAGCAATTACAATACAACTTTAAAAGTTTCATCGGAGGAAACAGCCACTATTAAAAAGTCTCAGGAATATATTCAATTTGAAACGATATTAAATCAAGCAAGAACGTTCGAAGACAATGCTGATAAAAATGCTACTGATTTTACTGCTAAAAAAGCAATTGGCGAAGAAAAAGTAATTGAATCACAGGGCTTAATTGATTTAGCCGCTGAAGAAAAAAAGAAATCAAAAAAGCAAGCACTGGCCGAAGAAGCTATAAGAATTGACAATGAAGGCAGAGATATGTTAATCACTGCTGACGCATTAAAAATAAAAGCGCAAAGTGAGATGTTGAAGGCTGCGGCTGTGAAGTCGGAAGCTGATAAGTTTATAGCTCAACTCGACAAGGCACAGCAAGAAAAAATTATTGCGGTTTACAAAAAACAAGAAATTCAGAACAATACCGAATTGGCTGTAACTAAACAAGATGCTGTCGCAGGTTCAAATGATGTTACTAAGGAAACTACAAAAGAAAGCAATGCTTCAATAAATGTAAACGAACAGAAAGAAGCACCAAAAAATAATCAAACGCAAGTAAATCAAACGGAAGTTAAATCTGATAATCTTGTCAATCAAAATGAAGCACAAGCTAGCAATAATGTAGCGGCTACATCAGCACCAAAATTAAAGGATAAAGAAAGTATATTGAAAGAAATTAAATCAACTGCCGATTATCAAGGATATGAAACTATTAAAAATGAAGCAGCAGCTTTAAAAATAAGTGCTGTAGAAAAAAGAAATGAAGCTGATTCAATTAAGGTTCAGGCACAAAAAGATGCAATAAGTAGTAACGAATTATTTGAATTTGCCGCCGCGCAATCAAGGAAAAAAAACAAAGTTGAAGCCCAGAAAAAGGCAGAAGAATTGGATAGAGTTTCTAAAGCAAATGAAGCAAAGGTTGACTCTTTAAATGCAGTTGCAGATAAGTCGGAAACTAACGCTCGAACAAAGCAATTTGAAGCAGATAATTACTTAAAAAAGTTTGATGAACCGAAGTCAAAAATACTTTTAATGGCTTATAATAATGTGGTGCCTGAAGAGCTATTGAAAGCCACAGAAACCAATAATGAAGTTGCAAAAAATGTGAATCCAATAGCTAATAAAGAAACTGCTAATGCTTCACAAAATAACGCTAAAGAACAAAACAATATTGCTAATCAAAATCAGCAAAAACAGAATAAAGAATTGGCGCAATCAAATTCAAACGCTAATCTTAATAAAGAAAATAAAAGTGATAACCTTAATCAAAAGAACAAGCAAGAAAATAGCAATTTAGGAAATGAGGAAGAAAAGGTTGTAACATCTAATCAAACAGCTAAAACTCCTGTAACCCAAGCCACTGCAACGAAGCCTAGTGTTAAAACTACAGATGAATATTTGAAGTTTGTAGGGTATAAGCAAGAGTCTGAACAAGCTGCCGCAGAAGCAATTAAGTTGAAACAAAATGCTGACTCAGTAAAAACACTCAGCAGTCAGAAACTAGAAGAATCTAATAACAAGTTAGATGAAGCTGCATCACTTAACAAAAGAAAAAGAAAACCATTGGTGCAAGAAGCGTATGATTTAGATTATGAATCACAATTGTTGTCAAGAAGCGCAGATTCATTAAATGCATCAGCAAATGAGGCCAACAAACAAGCCTTATATAAAAAGAACGCTTCCGATATTTATCTTTCATCAATTGATAAAAATTTAGCATTAAGAATTATGCGCGCTATTGAAGGTATTCCTGAACCAATTGAAACTATAGAAACTGAAACAGTTGTTTCAACAAACAGTAACAATGTTGTGAGCACAAACACCGAAAGTGCAAAAACAAATCAGCTTGTTCCTTTAGGCATTAATAAGGGCAAACCGCATAATTCTAACAATCCAATTAAGATGAATGAAGCACTACCCAATGGCTTAGTCTTTAAAGTTCAAATTGGCGCTTTTAACCGTCCTGTAGTCGAAAATGCTTTTGGTAGTTTGAGTCCTATTTCCGGAGAAATAATTCCAAATAGTAAATTAATAAGATACACAGCTGGCTTGTTTAATTCATTTGAGGGGGCCGCTAGCGCAAGAAAAGAATTGATTGGTTTAAATTATAAAGATGCTTTTGTTGTTGCCTACTGTTATGGAAAAAGAATGCCGCTGTCTGAGGCTAGAGCTCTTTTAGCAGCAGGTAAAGATTGTAAATCAGGTGCCGTTAATTCATCAACACAAAATGCACTTGCTACAAATAATAATTTGAATAATACAGCTTCAAATAATTCAAGCAATCAAAAAACTAGTTTAGATAATTTAAATAGCCTAGCTAACAATAACAATATTGCTCCAGCACAAATTAAAGCGGGTGAAACTTTACCACAACAAGATATTCAAACAATTAAAGGGCTTATGTATACGGTGCAAGTTGGCGTATATAGCAAAGCTGTTAAAGCAGGTCAATTGTATAACATTACTCCTTTGTATTATGAACTTAATCAAAAGGGACAGTATAGATATACAAGTGGTATATTTAATGAGGTAAGAGAAGCAGCTAAAGCCAAAGATGTAATTGTTCAAATTGGCGTGGCTGATGCATTTGTTTCTGCGTATATTAATGGAAAAAGAATTCCTATGGAACAAGCAGCTGCCATGGAAGCACAGCAAGGGAAATCTATCTTCACTAATGCGCAAGGCTTGAATGTGCAACCAAAAGTAATTCCATTAGTTGGCGCCACTGAGCAAAATAAAACTGCCGTAGAAGTACCTAAAACTATTGCCAATTCAACTGCGAACAATGTTGCAGCAAATGTTGTTTACAAGGTGCAACTTGGCGCATTTAGAAAAGAAGTGCCTGTTGAAATCATGAACAAATATTTAAGTATTGCCGATAAAGGGATTGCCAATTTTAAAAATGGCGACCTGACTATTTACACTGTTGGGAGTTATAAAGATGCCGCTGCTGCTGAAGCCGTTAAAGCCGAAGTTATTGCCAAAGGAATTACTGATGCCTTTATAATTGCTTTAAATAATGGCGAGAAGATTTCGATTGACGAAGCTAAAAAATTGAATGGGAAATAATATTAATTGTAAACATGTTGGCTAATTATAAGCATAAGAATTCAAGGTTTAATTTTGTAAAACACAAATGACTTATTCAGAATTAAAACTTCTTTGGCGAAGTAAATTAGAACTAATTTACGATCAAGATGAATGCGATAATCTATTTTATTTAGCATGCTACCATATTAAACAATGGGGCAGATCAAGAGTGCTTTTTGAAAAAGATAATGAGTTGAATATTGAGGAAGAAAATGCCTTTAATGGAATTTTAAAACCGCTTCTCACAAACAAACCAATTCAATATATATTTGGAGAAACAGAGTTTTATCAGCTAAAGTTTAAAGTTGATGAAGATGTGTTAATTCCAAGACCTGAAACAGAAGAACTTGTAGATTGGATTGTGAAAGATCACATGGGAAAAAGAAATCTTAAGTTTTTAGATATTGGAACTGGTAGTGGCTGCATTGCAATTTCTTTAGCTAAGAACATGATTCAGGCAGGTGCTTTTGCATTGGATATTTCAAATCAAGCGCTTACTGTAGCCGAAATTAATGCACGAGAATTAAACGTGGATTTACAATTATTAAAAGCAGATATTCTTGAAATGACTGATGCAGTTGTAGATGAATTTTTTAATATTATTGTAAGTAATCCTCCTTATATTCTTAAAGCCGAAGAGGTTCAAATGAAGCAAAACGTAATTGGATTTGAACCACATATTGCGCTGTTTGTAACCAATAACGACCCTTTGCAATTTTATAAAGCAATTGCCGATTTTGCTTTACTGAATCTTCAAAAACAAGGAAGTTTGTATTTTGAAACGCATGAAGATTATAATGATAAGGTGAAATTAATGCTGCAAGAAAAAGGTTTTATAAATGTTGTTTCTAAAAGGGATTTGCAAAACAAATACAGATTCATAAAAGCAAATTTGCTTTAAACATCCTAGTGTTATAGGTCATGAAAAGCTTTTTACTGTCTTGTTCTTTTTTTATAATGTTGCTATTAATAGCGATATTAAATTCAGATTGTAATAACGATACTAAGAAAGAAGAAATTTCTTACAGCGCTTCTCCTTATTTAAATCATGGCGATACTGCAACATATGTTGGTATAAACACTTGCAAAACTTGTCACCTTAATATTTATGAAACATTTATAGAAACCGGCATGGGCAAGTCTTTCGACAATGCCTCAAAACTTAAAACAGCTGCATTGTTTGGAAGTAATATTGCCGTATATGATAAATTTTCTGACTTTAATTACCATCCTTTTTTTGTAGGTGATACCATGAAAATTATGGAGTTCAGGTTACAAGGAAAGGATACTGTTTATAAAAGAATTGAAACTGTAAATTATATTATCGGCTCCGGACAGCATACCAACTCGCACATGATGATGCGAAACGGTTATGTTACGCAAATGCCTATCACTTTTTATACCCAAAAAAAACAATGGGATTTACCGCCAGGTTTTGAAGAAGGTCATAATACCAGATTCAGTAGAAAAATTGGTTTGGAATGCATGAGTTGCCATAACTCTTATCCCGATTTTAATTTAGGATCTGAAAATAAATTTGCCTCTCTTCCAAACGGTATTGGATGCGAGAGATGTCATGGTCCTGGCTCAATTCATGTGAAACAAAAAAGCAACGGTGAATTTGTTGATACTTCAAAATATATCGATTATAGTATTGTAAATCCGGGTAAGTTAAGTCCCGATTTACAGTTTGATGTTTGCCAACGTTGTCATTTACAAGGCAATGCAGTACTTAAAAACGGACATTCTTTTTATGATTTTAAACCAGGTCAAAAGTTGTCAGATTTCATGACTGTTTTTTTGCCGAAATATAGCAATGCAGAAGATGAATTTATAATGGCCTCGCATGCCGATAGGCTTAAACAAAGTCAATGTTTTTTGCAAAGCCAAAAGAAAACAGCAATTGATCAATTACATCCTTATAAAAATTCCTTTACCTGTGTTACATGTCATAATCCTCATAAAAGTGTGAAGCTGCAGAAGGATGAATTCTTTAATGGGAAGTGTAATAATTGTCATTCTTCTGATGCTTCAAAAAAATGCGCAGCAGATACTAAGTTGTTAGATGCAGCTAATAAAAATTGTGTGAGCTGTCATATGCCTCGTTCTGGCTCAATTGATATACCACATGTAACTGTTCACGATCATTTTATTCGTAAACCAAAGCATACATTAACTGCAAAAAATGCTAAGAAATTTTTAGGACTTTATGCTATTAATGAAAGTAATCCTGATGCTAAAACCAAAGCATTGGCATACATCAATCAATATGAAAAATTTGAGAAAAAATCCTATTACCTCGATTCTGCTGCTTTTTACTGTAATGTTTTGAAAAGTGAACCTTTAATGAATCATATTCACTTGTTTGTTCAACTATATTTTTTGCAGGAAAATTACAAGCAAATAATCACTGACATTGAAAGTTTTAATCAAAACAAATTACTTCAACAAGTATTGGTAAAAAAAACATATAATAATGATGATGCTTGGCTGTGTTATAGAGTAGGAGAGGCTTACCAGTTTAAATCAGATTTTATTAACGCACAAAAGTTTTATGCCCAAGCTTTTAATTTGGCGCCATTTTTTCCTGAATTTTTAAATAAATACAGCAGCGCATGTTTAAATAATAATGATAGAAAGCAAGCCTATTTGTTGTTTCAAAAGCTGGTTAATGAGTTTCCTAATTTTGCGCCAGGTTACTCAAATTTAGGTTACTTTTATTTAACTGAGGAAAATATTTCAATGGCACTTATAAATTTTGAAAAAGCCTTAATGCTCGATCCAGATTATGAATTGGCTTTGATGAATAAAGCCAGCGTTTTGATGTATCAAAATAAAACCAAAGATGCTAAGGCTATTTTAAACCATGTTATTGCTAAAAATCCAAATCAAGAAAAGGCGAAGCAAGCCCTATTACAATTGAATTAACTTTATTAAGCGCATTTAAATATGGCAAAAAAGAAAGCAAGTAAAACAAATCCCAAAAGTAAATCTTCAGGTTTTCTAAGAAAGGTAATTGTTTCTTCATTATTATTGATTGTAATAATTGGAGGTGGAACAGCTTATTATACATATTCAAGAATTTATAAACCCAATGTTGATACATTAGGTAAGGAACAAACTTATATTTATATTAAAACAGGGAGTAATTTTAATGATGTATTGACGATTTTATTTGATAATAGCATCATTAAAAACCCAAGTTCTTTTGAATGGGTAGCTGAGCGTAAAGGATATAAAAATAAGGTGCGCCCCGGTAAGTTTAAGATTAAGAAAAACATGAGTAATAATGAACTGATTAACATGTTAAGAAGTGGAAATCAAGAACCTGTAAAGCTCGTATTCAATGAGGCTCGAACAAAGAACGATTTTATTGAAGTAATTCATAAGCAAATTGAAGCGGATAAAGAAGAATTAAAAAGTTTAATTAATGATGATGATTTTTTAAAAGATTTTGGTGTTAATAGTAAAAATGTATTAACGCTTTTTGTTCCAAATACCTATGAATTATACTGGAATACTTCTGCCAAACAATTTATTGAAAGAATGGCGAAAGAGAACGTTAAATTTTGGTCAAAAAACAGAACCGAAAAAGCAAAAAGTTTAGATTTAACAAAGGCAGAAGTTAGCATATTGGCCAGTATAGTTCAACAAGAAAGTAGGTTAGTTGACGAACAACCAATCATTGCGGGCGTATATTTAAATCGACTTAAAAAAGGAATGCGTTTGCAAGCCGATCCAACTGTAATATTTGCTGTTGGCGACTTTACTATTAAAAGGGTGCTAAATGTTCATCTTCAATACGATTCGCCATACAACACCTATAAATATGCGGGCTTGCCTCCTGGCCCTATTTGTATGCCTTATAGCACAACTATAGATGCAGTGCTAAACCGTAAGGCGCATAGTTATATTTATTTTTGTGCAAAAGAAGATTTTAGCGGCCGTCATAATTTTGCTTCCAATATTGCTCAGCATGATAGAAATGCAGCAGCATTTAGAAAAGCATTAAACACAAGAAAAATATTTAAATAATTGCTTTAAACAGGGTTAAATTGTGCCAGTGCTTAGCATGCGTTTGTGCCAGCTCTTATGAAGAGGAATATTCCAATTGCTTTCGAACTCTTTTTTTGTGGTAACAATATTGTTAAAAACCATGGTTTGAGCGTTTACAATTCCTTGGTTAATGAGTTCTTGAAATTGAGCTATGGAGCATATTTCAATTGTGTTGTCCTTTTGATAAGCCACCGCCATTCTGTCAAAAAGGTTAATGTTTAATTGTTGTTCAACACGCTTAATAAACCCAACAGATTTATCAATAGCACAGCCACTAATTTGTGCTACATTTTCATCAACGCTAATTACAATAAATAAGTTATGAAAAACTGTTATATCGCTGCTAAGCAATGCGCCATGTGCATCCCAACTTGGTACAAAATGTTGTACCATTTTGTTAATTTCATTTACTTCAATATCATTTAAAATTCTGTTGCTTTGATACACCCATAAACGGCTACTGTCCGGCATCGATTGATAATTCATATTTATTTCTTAAAACGTAAAACTCCCTCAACTTTATAAACTTTCCACTTTCCAACTCCCCAACTTTCCACTTTCTAACTTTCAACTCCCCAACTTTCAACTTTCCAACTTTCAACTCCCCAACTTTCAAACTTTCCACTTTCCAACTTTCCACTCCTTTATATTAAGCCTTATGCTCTCCAAAAACATTTCTCAAAGTATCTGCAATTTCACCTAATGTTGCATAGCTTTCACAGCAGTTAAGTATTACAGGCATCAAATTGGCGCCACTTTTAGCACTTTCATCTAATTGTATAAGAAATCTTTTTACATCATCATTATTACGTTCTGCTTTCAATTGATTTAATTTTGCAATTTGCTCTGTTCTGATTGAATCATCAACCGTAAATAAATTCTCTGCAGGCTTTTCATCAATTTGATATTTATTTACACCAACAATTATTTTCTCTCCGTTTTGAATGTCATTTTGGTATTTGTATGATGAGCGAGCAATTTCGTCTTGCATATAGCCTTGCTCTATGGCTTCAACAGCGCCGCCCATAACGTCAATTTTTTGAATGTACTCCCAAGCTAATGCTTCAATTTCATTGGTTAAAGCTTCTACAAAATAAGAACCAGCTAAGGGGTCAACTGTATCTGCTGCGCCACTTTCAAGTGCAATAATTTGTTGTGTTCTTAAGGCAATTCTTGCTGCTTCTTCGGTTGGCAAAGCTAAGGCTTCATCAAAACCATTGGTGTGCAACGACTGTGTTCCGCCTAATACAGCGCTTAATGCTTGCGTAGTTACTCTAATAATATTGTTTTGTGGCTGCTGCGCAGTTAATGTAGAACCACCAGTTTGAGTGTGAAATCTAAGCATCATTGCACGTTCATCTTTTGCGCCAAGATCTTTGGTAATCTTTGCCCACATCCTTCTGGCTGCTCTAAATTTTGCTACCTCCTCAAATAAATTATTGTGTGCATTAAAAAAGAAAGAAAGCCTCTTTGCAAAAACATCAATATTCAAACCTTTTGCCATGGCAGCTTCTATGTATGCTTTTCCGTTTGCCAATGTAAATGCCAGCTCTTGAACTGCGTTAGCACCTGCTTCTCTTATGTGATAGCCGCTAATTGAAATGGTATTCCACTTTGGAACTTCTTTACTGCAATATTCAAAAATATCAGTGATAATGCGCATGCTAGGCTTTGGCGGATAGATATAAGTGCCTCTTGCTGCATATTCTTTTAAGATGTCATTTTGTATGGTTCCCGATATTTTTGAAATATCTGCTCCTTGTTTTTTTGCCAATGCTACATACATTGCCAATAGCGTAGAAGCAGTAGCATTAATGGTCATGCTTGTTGTAACTTGTTCAAGTTGAATTCCTTTAAAAAGCACTTCCATATCTTTTAACGAATCTATGGCAACCCCCGCTTTTCCTACTTCACCATCTGCAAACTCATGGTCAGAATCATAACCAATTTGAGTTGGTAAATCAAAAGCTACCGATAAGCCTGTAGTACCATTTTTTAATAAATAATGATACCTCTCATTCGATGCTTCTGCAGTGCTGAAACCTGCATATTGGCGCATGGTCCAAAGTTTTGAACGATACATGTCTGATTGCACTCCTCTGGTGAATGGAAATTTTCCAGGTTGCTCATCTTCAACTTCCAATTTCTGGTAGCAGGCTTTAATCTCTATCTCACTATCAGTAGTGAATTTTTCTTTACGCTGATTATAGGTTGTCTTATCCACAATTAATTTTTTAAAAAGTTTGTTTGGCTTCCAATTTCACACGCTCAAGTGCAATATCAGTAGGTAATTTCTCCACTTTTGTAACCAATTCAAAAATTACATTAATTAAATCTATTCCTGCTGCATCATCTGGAACTTTGGTTGATGCAATATTAATGGCTCTTATTGTTTCTTCCTTAGCTGTTTTAACGGCATCCCAGCTTTGTTGTGTGATGTATATTTGTTGTGATAGGTTATGCTCAAATTCTGCACGTATGGTTTTCACCATTTCATTCTGCAATAACCTAGCGCTCATGCCACTTTTATGAACTCTTGTAACCAATTGTGTTAAGGCAATTCTTTCTAAAAATAACACTATTCTTTCATAAGATTGAAGCCTTATAGGCGTAATTAAACTTTGATTTTGCATCCTCAAATCCATCAACTTGTTCTTGTGTTCCCTTTCTAAAAAGGCTTTAATAATAAAGTAAGCGGCTAAAAAAGTAACCACCGAAGGTAAAATGTACTTAAAAATATCTAATATATCTTCCATAGTATTGATTGAATTTAAATGCAAATATCTACAAAATATTACACTTTTTGTAAAAATTAATAGATTGAATTTGATAGCAATGTGCAAAGAAAATCAAGGTAGATTTATGCAACTATTTATAAATTTTGAATCGTCAATTTCTTAGGTTACTTTCAATAATCCTAAAAAATACAATTCAAAACAAAAATATATTATTCAATTCGCCTGCAATAGGCTGTTATTTGTTAGCTATAAACAATCATAGTTGAAAAAAACATTCATTATTCTGAACTCCTATTTTAATATTTACATAAAGCACTTACATTTGCACACTTTAAACACAATATGTCTGCAGAAAAATTAGCCGCTAGGCTCGATAAAATAAGTGAATCACAAACATTGGCCATGGCTCGTAAAAGTCGCGAACTACAGGCCTTAGGTAAAGATATTATAAACCTAAGTATTGGTGAGCCCGATTATGATACGCCCGATTTTATTAAAGATGCAGCTAAATTAGCCATCGATCAAAATTATACGCACTATACTCCTGTTGCTGGTTTTCAAGATTTAAGAGTGGCGATTGCTGCAAAGTTTAAAAGAGATAATGATATAGATTACTCACCCGAACAAATTGTAGTATCTACAGGGGCCAAGCAATCTATTGCAAACGTAATCTTATCATTAATTGATTTAGATGATGAAGTGATTGTTCCGATTCCTTATTGGGTTAGTTATATCGAATTAATTAAATTGGCAGATGGAATTCCAGTATATATTCAATCTGGTGTTGAAGCAAATTTTAAAATAACGCCAGCGCAATTAGAGGCTGCAATAACGCCTAAAACCAAAATGATTATTTTTTCTACACCATGCAACCCTAGCGGCTCAGTTTACAATAAAGCTGAACTAAAGAACTTGGCAGGTGTTTTAGAAAAATATCCCCATGTGTTTGTTGTATCTGATGAAATATATGAACATATTAATTTTGTAGGAAAACACGAGAGTATTGCTCAGTTTCCTGCTATTTACGATAGGGTAATTACTGTTAACGGTGTTAGCAAAGGCTTTGCCATGACAGGTTGGAGAATTGGATATATTGGTGCTCCTATCTGGATCGCAAAAGCATGTGAAAAAGTACAAGGTCAGTTTACTTCAGGCACTTGTTCAGTTGCTCAAAAAGCAGCTTTAGCAGCATTGCTGGCTAACCCAGAAGTAGTAAAGCCAATGAGAGATGGCTTTCTGAATAGAAGAAATATGGTGCTCGAAATGCTAAAAGAAATCCCAGGTTTAAAAACAAATATACCTGATGGTGCTTTTTATGTGTTCCCAGATATTAGCGCTTATTTTGGTAAATCTGATGGAGATATAATAATCAATAACTCTGCTGAAATGTGCATGTATTTGCTTAACTCAGCAAATTTGGCCCTTGTAAGTGGCGATGCTTTTGGGGATGATAATTGTGTGAGATTTTCCTACGCTACCTCTGAAGATAAAATTATTGAAGCCATCAAACGCCTCAAAAATGCTCTGGCACGCTTAAACTAAACTGTTTGAATAACACGCAAAAAAATAATATTAAGCTCATCGAATCCTTTGCTGGTAAACGCATAATGGTTATTGGCGATGCCATGCTAGATGCTTATTGGATTGGAAAAGCTAACAGAATTTCACCCGAAGCGCCTGTAGCTGTGCTTGAAGTTAGTGAAAAATCATACAAGCCCGGTGGTGCAGCTAATGTGGCGCTCAATATTAAAACTCTTGGTGCTGAACCATTGTTGTTTACTATTTTGGGTAACGATGATGCCGGCAATAAAATGATTGAAATTCTCAAAAAGGAAGGAATTAAAACCAACCATTGCCAAATAATTAAAAATAGAATTTCTACAATTAAAACAAGAGTAATCAGTCAATCTCATCACATGCTGCGTATCGATGAGGAACAAACTGATGAATTAAAAACCAAAGAAAAAAACGTACTTCAAAAGCATATTTTAAAAGGCATAACAACACTAAAACCACAGGCTATCATTATCGAAGATTATGACAAAGGAATGCTTTGCCCATCGTTAATTGAAGCCATTATTGATTTAGCCTTAAAATTAAAAATCCCAATTGCTGTTGATCCAAAACATAAAAATTTTTGGTGCTACATGAATGTAACCTTGTTTAAACCTAATTTGCGTGAACTAATCGAGGCTATTGGGAAATCAATTGATATTAAAGAGGAAAATGCAATTGTTTTAGCAGATGCTTTTTTGCGTAAAAAATTAAATAATCAAATAACTTTAATCACCTTGAGTGAAGCCGGTGTTTTTGTTAGCGATAATAAATTAAATTATAAAATACCAGCGCATCTGCGCAATATTGCTGATGTTTCTGGTGCTGGCGATACTGTAATAAGTGTAGCCGCCCTCTGCTTAGCTGCTAAGGCCAATATTAAGAAGCTTGCCGCGTTATCTAATTTAGCTGGTGGTTTAGTATGCGAAAAAAGAGGAGTTGTGCCCATAACAAAGCAACAATTACTTAATGAGTGTGTTAAATAGTTATTACGTTTATTAATTATCAATATTCAATTAGCAAAGTGAAAAGCGTGGAGAAAAATATTGAAACAAATCCTGCCGATAAGGTTAAGCCATACAAAGAGCTAGAAACAGCCAAAAAACAACAGGTAGCCGAAATGTTCAATAACATTAGTCATCGCTACGATTTTTTAAATCATTTTCTTTCTTTGGGAATTGACATTCTTTGGCGTAAAAAAGCTGTGCGATTAATCAAACCTTTCGCGCCTAAAGTGATATTAGATATCGCAACAGGAACTGGCGATTTTGCGATTGAATGTTTGAAATTAAACCCAGACAAAATAATTGGTATCGATATATCTGATGGTATGCTTGATGTGGGTAGGAAAAAACTTAAATCAAAAGCACTTACCCATAAAATTGAATTACTACATGGCGATAGTGAAAAAATAAATTTTGAAAACGGATCATTCGATGCTATTACAGTTGCGTTTGGTGTCCGAAACTTTGAACATCTTGAAGTTGGTCTAAGCGAAATGTATAGAGTGCTCAAACCTGGCGGTGTTGCAGCAATCCTAGAATTCAGTAAGCCTACCGTGTTTCCACTCAAGCAACTTTATAATTTTTACTTCTTAAAAGTATTACCTGGTTTAGGAAAAAAAATATCTAGCGATTCAGCTGCATATTCGTATCTCCCTGAGTCTGTACAGGCATTTCCCGACGGTGAAAAAATGGCATCAATCATTAAATCCTGTGGTTTTAATAAAGTTGAAATTTATGCTTTAACTGGTGGTATTGCCACCATTTATCTTTCTATAAAGAAATGAAACAAAACAATCCCATATTCATCTTAAAAATAAAGAAGCAACTATTGTTTCTGTTTTTATTGGGAATTTGTTTGTCCACCTTTAAAGCTGCTGCACAAGGTAAAAGTAAAGATAATAAAGTAATGAACCTGCAGAATTACGACAATAGAGTGTTGCATTTTGGTTTCTTACTCGGGGTAAATTTAGCCGATTTTAGAATCAAATACAATCCTAAATATTTTGGTGTAGATACCGTATTAACAATACAATCAAAACGAGAAAGTGGTTTTAACCTTGGTATAATTACCGATGTAAGATTGGGCGAATATTTTAATGTGCGTTTTGTGCCTACCTTGTCTTTTTCAGCCAGAACACTGCAATATGTGATTCTCGAAAATAATGTAATTGTACCTCGTGATAAACAAGTTGAATCGGTATTTTTAGATTTTCCACTGCTTTTTAAATACAAGTCTGAACGCTCTGGTAATTTTAGAGCCTACCTCATTGGAGGTGCTAAATATAGTTTGGATATGGCTTCTCAAAAAGATTTGAATAGTAAATTGGTTAAGGATATTTTAATTAAAATTGATGATACTGATTTCCTAGCTGTGTTTGGAATTGGTTTCGATTTATATCTTAACTACTTTAAATTTTCACCAGAAATAACCTACGCATTCGGACTTAAAAATTTACTAGTACAAGATAATAATATTCTGACCAAACCTATTGATAGATTGACTTCTAAAATTATTCAGATTTCTTTCAACTTTGAATAATTGATAGATGTAAACCTAAATGATTAAAGAAATAAATATTGTTTTAAAACCGCATGAATCATTAAATAATGATTTCGTAAAGTCAACTGCTGCAAAAGAATCTAACTGTCATATAGCTTCAATATCGCACATTCAAACCATTAAAAAATCTATTGATGCCCGCGGTGGAAAGGTTAGAATTAATTTAAAATTAAAAGTTTTTATTGACGAACAACCTGAACCACAAAACATTTGGCTGCTCAGCCCACTGCGGCTAAATCAGGTAAAGCATGCCAAAGAATTATATATTGTTGGCGCAGGTCCTGCTGGTTTATTTGCTGCATTGCAAGCAATTGAAAATGGTTTAAAGCCAATAATAATAGAAAGAGGTAAAACTGTTAGAGACAGAAGAAGAGACCTGGCTTTGATCAATAAAGAACAGCTCGTAAATCCAAATTCAAATTACTGTTTTGGTGAAGGAGGCGCAGGAACATATAGTGATGGTAAATTATACACGCGTTCGGGTAAGAGAGGAAGTATTGATAAAGTGCTGCATACATTTGTAAACTATGGTGCTGATATTCAAATATTGATTGATGCACATCCGCATATTGGAACAAATAAGTTGCCCAAGATTATTGAAAATATGCGCGCTGCTATTATCGATTGCGGTGGCGAATTTTACTTCAATCATCAATTGGTTAATTTAGAAATTAACAGCAATAGCCTATCAGGTATTACCCTGCAACATGTCGATAATAAAAGTTTAATAAATTTTAAAGCCAAACAATTAATACTAGCTACAGGGCACTCTGCACGAGATATATATCAATTACTTGATGAAAAAAATATTGAAATAGAAGTAAAGCCTTTTGCCATAGGTTTGCGTGTTGAACACCCACAAGATTTAATTGATAGTATTCAATACCATTGTAGCATAGCTGCTGTGCCAGAAACAAGAAAATATTTACCTGCATCAAGTTATAGCTTGGTTGAACAAGTGCACGAAAGAGGAGTATATTCTTTTTGCATGTGCCCTGGTGGGATTATAGCGCCCTGTGCCACTGCGCCTGGCGAAATAGTAACAAATGGTTGGTCGCCTTCTAAAAGAAATAATCCTTACGCTAATTCAGGAATTGTGGTTGCTGTTGATGAAAAAGATTTTATGCCTTTTCAAAAATTCAAGGCTTTAGCAGGTATGCGCTATCAATCAGCTGTGGAACAAAAGGCATGGCAGTTTGGTGGACAAACACAGGTTGCACCAGCGCAAAGATTGCAAGATTTTATCAGTAAAAAAATTTCTTCAGATCTTCCTAAATGTAGCTATCAACCAGGTGTAAAAAGTGCCGATTTAAATGCTGTATTGCCAAATGAGGTGGCGTTAAGATTAAGACTTGCTTTCGAAAATTTTGGTAAAAAAATGAAAGGCTATACAAGCAACGAAGCTATTGTTGTTGGTGTTGAAAGTAGAACAAGCACGCCTGTTAGAATTCCTAGGAATATTGATGACCTTAGTCATATTCGCATTAAAGGTTTATATCCTTGTGGCGAAGGTGCTGGCTATGCAGGTGGCATTGTATCTGCTGCTATGGATGGTATTAAATGCGCTATCGCAGCCGGCTTATCATAATTAATCGGAATATTGTAATCTTAAAACAACACTGGCATGCCCTGCGTAACTCATTAATTTTATAATTTAAAACTCAATGATAAAACCTAAAGAAGGCGTCACAGATAAATCGTCATTTTTAAGAATCAAAGGAACTGCATTGCTACCATCTGGCATAAGTGCTTTTCCATCGGTGGTTTTAAATCCTGAGTTATCAGCTGTGCGATCAAACGTGTAATTAGGAACAGATTGATTGCGAAAAAGTAAAGCATTAGTAACATCAAAGTAAATGTCAAAACTGGCATGCTTACCATTGAATTTCTTATCAATTCTAAGATCAAACTGTTTGAAAGAAGGCAATAATACAGTGTTTAACTTCGAATAATCGAGCACCCCATTTCCAGTGGCTAAGTAGTTTGAACGAGAGGCAATCGTATCAAATGGCGTGTATGGTGAGCCTCCAGAATATCTAAATTTCATACCTATTTCCCATCCCTTTTTAAATTTCTTACCTACAATAAATGATACTAAATGTCTTGTATCCCAAGATGATGAAACATACTGTCCATTTACTCCAGTAAACGCACTCCAAAATAGTGTGTATGATGCTGTGGCGAAAAAGTTTTTAATTAATTTTTGTTGTATAAATAATTCTCCTCCATATGATCTTCCTTTACCAGTGCTGCTTACATTTTCATTCCCAATAGCACCAAAATTTCCACCTTGATTTGCCAAAGAGGTGCCATCAAAATTAGAAATAGGATAATTGCTATAGGATTTATAAAATCCTTCTAATGTAATGCGCATTGAGCCTGTTGGCAGATACTCCAAACCTGCTACATAATGATCGCATAAAATATATTTATTGTCTTTGTTTACAAATGCACCTGCATTGTCCTTAAAGCCTAATATGGTGTAAATTGGAATTTTTGCATAACGACCAACCGAAGCATTAATATTCCACTTTTCTGTTATTGCATAAGTCACCGAAAATCTTGGAGATAACGCATTTAGTGGATTCACGCCATCATTCATAAAACTATTCACATCGCTTCTTAAACCAAAAGTAGTAATTAATCTATCTGTAAAAAATCTTCGGGTTACACTTCCAAAAATACCTGCTTTATAGAACTCAATTGCTGAATTAAAATTTAAGCTAAAACCCGGCTGTATGGTATTGCCTAAGCTATCTTGAATTTCCTTTCTTAAACGTATGTATGAATTGTTGTTGTATTTCACATACTGGGCCATCAATCCATAGTTAAACTTCCACTTACCTGAGAACTTGTTTACATCAAAGCGCAATTTATTTTCAATTTCTTGAGAAAGCGATTTTATATTTCGTTTGCTTTCATCATTCACTTGGGCATCTTCATACTGATCAAGTTGATTATTGAACATATTTCTGCTCAGTGCAATATTATAATAACCTTTATTAATTAAACGTTTTAAATTAAATCCAACCGTGTAAGTCCATTGATTTATTGTTGGAAATGCCCTAAGCACGTATTCCTTGCTTGGGTCTGAGTTTTTAGGAACGCCAAAACTAAATTCATCAATGGCACCTATTCCAATGGCTGTTAATGTAGTTTTTGAATCAAGTTGATGATTAACTTTATACTGAAAATCCCAGTAATTAGGACGTATCGGTAAATCTATAGCGGCAAATAAATACTGTAAATAGGACCTCCTCGCCGAAGCTAAGAAAGTTGTCTTTTTGCTGAGTGGCCCTTCCATAGTTGCGGCAACCTCAGTACTGCTTAATCTAAAGTTTCCTTGAAAATGATCTGGATTTCCATTGCGTTGTTTGAACTGTAAGACCGATGATAAAGCATTGTCATACTTAGCGCCAAAGCTACTGCTACTTAATGTTACATCTTCAATAAATGAAACATTTAAAATGCCCGCAGGGCCACCAGCACTGCCTTGTGTAGCAAAATGATTAATTTGTGGCACTTCAATGCCATCTAAGTAATACACATTTTCATTGGGCGCACCACCTCTTATAATAATATCATTTCTAAAACTTGCACTACCGGTCGTTCCGCTTACACCAGGTAAAGCTTGTACCACTTTCGAAATATCAAAATTGCCGCCTGGGTTACTCTTTATTTCTTCTGCCGAAAGGCTTTGTACAGATAGCGGAGTTTCTGTTCTTTTTCCAAAAGTATTAGCGGTAACAGTAACTTCTTTTAAATTTTCTGTAGCTGCATCTAATTCAACGTTTACAATATTATCATTGCCGGTGGTAATAACCAGGTTAAATATCGTTTTGGGACTGTATCCAATAAATTGAAATTGCAAATTATAACTGCCGGTAGGAATATTCGTAATCTTAAATTTACCATCAATATCAGTTGCTGCTGAAAGCTGTGTTCCCTGCAAAATGGCAGTTACACCAACCATGGTTTCTTGCGTTTCTTTATCTTTAATTATGCCAATAATATTACCTGTTTTTTGAGCTACAACTTTGCATGGCATTAAAAAACAAACCAAGTTTGTAATCAATAAATATATTATTTTCTTTTTCATTTTATTCTTTGAAGACCAGATTAAATAAACTAATGAATGAGGTTATTGTTTAAAACCATTAGTGAAAAGTTTGAAAAATGGAGGAACAAAGAAATAACTTTTAGTTCAATCAAATCAAAAAGTTGAATAATAAATTAAGAAAGTGTGGAAATATTAAATCCCTATTCACAAAGACCCAAAATTTATATTTGCAATTAAACAACAATTATATTTTGCAGAAATAGCATTTAATATATAAAGTGCTTAAAAACAGTATAATAACAATATTATAATGTAAATACTGTCATTACGTTGACAATATTTATATAAATTCTGTCATTACGTTGACAAATTTACTATATTTGTGCCATGGAAATTATTAGAATTCAAGAAAAGGAATTAGCTAAAATGCTCATGCCTCAAAAAGTAACTTTGCTATTGGGTGCTAGAAGAGTTGGTAAATCTATCCTAATCGAAAATTTTCTCGAAAAGTATAAAGGTTCATTTTTACTTTTAAATGGTGAAGATGAAGACACCCATGAACTACTTGCCAAAAGAACAACAGCAAATTACAAGCGTTTATTGAATGGTTACGATTTGTTAGTTATCGATGAAGCACAAGCTATTCCAGAAATCGGCAAAAAATTAAAATTAATAGTAGATACTGTAAAAGGTGTAAAAGTTTTAGTAACGGGTTCATCGGCTTTCGATTTACTCAATGTTTCAGGAGAGCCCCTCACAGGTAGAAGCAATACACTAAATTTATATCCTATTTGGCAAGGTGAACTCAAAGAAAATTTATTACAAGCAAAACAAAATCTTGAAGAACGATTGGTTTATGGCTCATATCCAGAACTTTGGCACTATGAGAAACTTGAATATAAAAGGCGTTATTTAGTTGAATTGGTTAATGCTTATTTGTTAAAAGACATTTTAATTTTAGATGGTATAAGAAGTCCTTCTGTAATTTTTAATTTACTTAAAATGATTGCCTATCAAATTGGGAAGGAAGTTTCTTACAACGAACTTGGCACCGCCCTTGGAATTAGCAAAAATACAGTTGAAAAATATCTCAATCTTTTAACCCAAGTTTTTGTACTCATAAAAGTACCCGCTTACAGCAATAACTTACGCAAAGAAATTTCTAAAAGTCAACGCTGGTACTTTGTTGATAATGGAATAAGAAATGCCATTATTCAAGATTTTACGCCTATGGCTTTGCGCAATGGAAATGATATTGGCATGCTTTGGGAAAACTACTTATTTATGGAAAGAATAAAAAAAAATGCCTATAAAAAAGATACTAAATCATACCATTTCTGGCGCACCTACGATCAACAGGAAATTGATTTAATTGAAGTGAAGAATAAAAATATTGCAGCATTTGAATTTAAATATAATGTCAACAAAGTGCCTAAAATACCAATTGCATTCGAAAAGGCATATCCAAAAGCTTCTTTTGAAGTGATTAATGAAAAAAGCTATTTGAATTTTATTTTATAGGATTTCCATATTATTATATAAATTAATTAAGTGCCTGTAAAACAATGATAAGCGATTTTAAAAAGTGAAATATGTCATTATGATGACAATATTTACATAAAATATGTCATTACGTTGACAATATTTACAAAAAAGAAGCACAATATTTTAAATCAAATTACCTAGAAAGACTTGTATGAGTATAGTTTACCTTAAAAGGAATCACTTTGCAAGGAATTTCTATAGGTTAATATTAAAAAGAATAATCATAAATTGTGTATCAATATAAATAATTGAAATTCAATTAAATAAAAAACAGTAAAAATTTTATTGATAAATAATTAATGATTACCTTCGCATCCCTTTTTAAAAAGGATAATTAAATTAATTCATTTATAAACCCCTTCTGCGAATAATTTAACGCAGGATACAAAACCAAATCAAAATCATGTCTGAACATGACAAATTCGCTCCACTTGCCGACTTTAACTGGGATGCAATAGGAAAAAAATCACAAAACTATTCTGCTGACGAACGTTCAAAAATGGAAACGATGTATGAAAATACATTGCATTCTGTAACTGAACATGATGTTATTGATGGAATTATCGTTTCTGTTACTACAAAAGACTTATTAGTTAACATCGGCTACAAATCTGATGGTATTGTTCCGCTAAGTGAAGTGCGTTACAATCCAGAGATTAAAGTAGGAGATAAATTAGAAGTTTATGTTGAAAGCCAAGAAGACAAATCAGGTCAATTGATTCTTTCTCATAAAAAAGCGCGTGCATTGCGCTCTTGGGATAGAGTTAATGAAGCATTGGAGAAAGAAGAAATCATTAAAGGTTTCGTAAAATGCCGTACAAAAGGTGGTTTAATTGCCGATGTATTTGGTATTGAAGCATTCTTACCTGGATCTCAAATTGATGTTAAACCAATTCGCGATTACGATGTGTATGTTGGTAAGATCATGGAATTCAAAGTAGTGAAAATCAACAAAGAATTCAAAAATGTTGTTGTTTCTCACAAGGCACTTATCGAAGAAGAATTAGAACAACAAAAGAAAGATATTATCTCTAAATTAGAGAAAGGACAAATCTTAGAAGGTGTGGTTAAAAATATTACTTCTTACGGTGTGTTTATCGATTTAGGTGGTGTTGATGGTTTAATTCATATCACTGACTTATCTTGGGGACGTATCAATCATCCAGAAGAAATTGTTCAGTTAGATGCTAAGATCAATGTAGTAATTCTTGATTTTGATGATAATAAAAAACGTATTGCTTTAGGCTTAAAACAATTAACTCCTCATCCATGGGATTCTTTAGATGCTAACTTAAATGTTGGTGATAAAGTTGCTGGTAAAGTAGTAGTTTTAGCTGATTACGGTGCATTCATCGAAATATTGCCTGGTGTTGAAGGTTTAATCCACGTTTCAGAAATGAGCTGGAGTCAACATTTAAGAACTGCTCAAGACTTCATGAAAGTTGGTGACGCTGTTGAAGCTGTTATTCTAACACTTGACCGTGAAGAACGCAAAATGTCACTAGGTGTAAAACAATTGTCAGCTGATCCTTGGACAACAGTTATCGATAAATATGGAATCGGTTCTCAACATGCAGCAACTGTTCGTAATTTTACTAATTTCGGTATTTTTGTTGAATTAGAAGAAGGTGTTGATGGTTTAATTCATATCTCAGATTTATCATGGTCTAAGAAAATTAAACATCCATCGGAATTCTGCAAAATCGGAGACATGATTGATGTGAAGGTGCTAGAAATGGATAGCGAAAATCGTAGATTAAGTTTAGGACACAAACAATTGGAAGAAAATCCTTGGGAAGTATTCGAAACTGTATTTACCCTTGATTCTGTTCATACAGGTACAGTAACTCAAATTACTGATAAAGGTGCTGTTATTGCTTTACCTTATGGTGTTGAAGGATTTGCTCCAACACGTCATTTGATGAAAGCTGATGGTAATTCTTTAAAAGTAGAAGAGCAAGCAGAATTTAAAGTTTTAGAATTCAATAAAGAAAGCAAGAAAATTATTGCATCTCATGCAAAAATTCATGATGACGCTATAGCTGCTGAAAAAGCTGTTGAAACTGAAGAAAAGAAAACTGCAGAGAAAGCTGAAAAGAAAGCTGTTAAGAAAGTGAAAGAAAGTGTTGAAAAAACCACATTTGGCGATATCAGCGCATTGAGCGACTTAAGAGATGAACTTCAAGAAAACGAAAAGAAAAAGAAATAATTTTCTTAACTAATTATAAAAAGCCTGACATAGCAATATGTCAGGCTTTTTTATTACTTATATGTTTACCCAAATTATACCAATGTGATTTATAAATTATGCCAATAATTTAAAATCTTACATTGGTAAATGCCGATCGGAAAAAAAGTTTGGGACAAATGCCGTGAAACAAATTTGTGCCATTACTTATTTCACATCGGTATTAAACCCAAATTCGCATGAGAAATTATGCAATACCATAAAAGCATTACGTCAGGAAAAACTACAGCAATTAACCTATGTCCTAAATAACGCTCTAAATACACAATTTGGTTAAATAGGCAAATAATCAATGATTAATAATTCAGGATTAATAAATAACAATTCAGAATAATTTAGAATTAACAATTCAGAATTAATAATTAATCCATTGACTAATAATAAAATCTCCCATAGGCGTAAGCACCGACTCAGGATGGAATTGAATTCCTGTAATATCATATTGTTTATGCACAAATGACATAATGCCACCTTGTTGGTTATGAGCCGTTATTTCTAAGGAAGAAGGAAAATCTTCTTCATTTAACACCCATGAATGATAATGGCCAGTTTGTATATTTTGGGGAAGTAATTTAAAGATACTTTTTTGCGAAATTATTTTTGTTTCAAGCTGAACTCCATGTAAAACATGAGGTAGATTTTTAAGTTGAGCTCCAAAAAATTGACCTAATGCTTGGTGTCCCAGGCAAATGCCTAAAATAGGTTTTTTTGCGAAACAATGCTCAATAAAAGGAATTAATTGTCCTGCTTCCTTAGGCAAGCCAGGGCCAGGAGATAACACAATTTTATCAAAGATTGCTATGTCAAGTTCAAGTAATTGGTCGTTTCTAATTACAGTTACAAAAACATTGTCGTTCTTCTCAATGCTGTGCAGCAGGTTATAGGTAAACGAATCAAAATTGTCTACAAGAAGTATTTTCTTCAAAACTTAATTGACAAATTAAAATTAATCGTCCAGGCGCATATTATGATAAACAGCTTGCACGTCTTCATCCTCTTCAAACCTTTCAATAATTGCCAACACCTTATCTCTTTGCTCTGCCGTTATCTCTGCAAAGCTGTTAGGTATTCTTTGAAGCTCAGAGCTAATCACATTCAATTTTCTGTCTTCTAATGCTTTTTGCATATTTCCAAATTCTGAAAAAGGAGCTGTAATTACAATTTCCTCTTCATCTCCGTCCACTTCTTCGGCACCAAAATCAATCAATTCTAATTCCAATTCATCTTTATCTAATCCAACAGCAGATAAATGAAATACAGCTTTTCTGTCAAACATAAAGTCTAAAGAGCCCGTTTTGCCTAAGGTGCCCTCATTTCTGGTAAAGTACATTCTAACATTAGCAACTGTTCTAGTTGGATTGTCGGTGGCACATTCACACAAAATACCTACACCGAAAGGTGCGTAACCTTCATAGATAATTTCTTCATAATCTTTTTCATCCTTGCTGCTTGCACGCTTAATAGCTGCCTCCACGCGGTCTTTGGGCATATTAGCTCCTTTCGCATTTTGCATTACAACTCTTAGTTTGGCATTGTGCGCTGGATCTGGTCCTCCTGCTTTAACAGCGATTACAATATCACGACCAATACGTGTAAATACGCGGGCCATGTTGCCCCAACGTTTCATTTTCCTTACTTTTCTAAATTCAAAGGCTCTTCCCATATTTCTATTATTAATCGACTGCAAAAATAGGAGCAATCAAAAAATATAAAAATTTTTTAGCAGATAATTATTAAATGTTTTCACCTAAGGTATTATTTTTAGGCATTAAGTCTTTAAATTTTATAAATTAGAATGGCTAAAACCCAATAATCAAGCGCTGAGTAGTATTTGTTTTTTTTGTTTGATTTAAATGCCTGCAAAAATCAAGAAAACCAAAATTAAACGCTTGAATTTTCATAGGATAAAATTGAAGCTAATTTGTTACTTTTGCAGACTAATATGTACAACCTATGACAAGCCTCATGAAAGAATCGTTAACTGCTGAGCAATATATTGAATTAGAAGAAAAGTATGGCGCACACAATTATCACCCACTTCCTGTAGTATTAGAGAGAGGCGAGGGCGTTTATCTTTGGGATGTTGATGGAAAAAGATATTTCGATTTTCTTTCAGCCTACTCAGCTGTAAATCAGGGTCACTGCCATCCTAAAATTATTGAAGCTTTAATAGAGCAGGCGCATCAACTAACGCTTACATCAAGAGCTTTTCATAACAATGTACTTGGTGAGTATGAAGCATACATTACCAAGTATTTTAATTACGACAAGGTATTACCTATGAATACTGGTGTTGAAGGTGGTGAAACAGCTATCAAATTGGCGCGTAAATGGGGATATACAGTTAAGGGTATTGCTGATAATGAAGCTAAAATAATTTTTGTTGATGGCAATTTTTGGGGTAGAACTATTGCAGCAATTTCCTCTAGTTCTGATCCATCAAGTTATAAGGGTTTTGGTCCTTTTGTGCCAGGTTATGAAGTTATTCCATATAATGATTTAAAGGCGCTAGAGTTAGCTTTGCAAGATAAAAATGTTTGCGCTTTTATGTTTGAACCAATTCAAGGCGAAGCCGGAGTAGTTGTGCCAAATGACGGTTATATCGCAGAAGCTAAAGCGCTTTGTGTAAAATATAATGTACTCATGATTGCCGATGAGGTGCAAACTGGTCTTTGCAGAACAGGTAAAATGTTAGCTTGTGATCATGAAAATGTTAAACCTGATATATTGATTTTGGGAAAAGCACTCTCAGGAGGTGTTTTACCAGTTTCAGCAGTTTTGTGTAATGATGAGGTTATGCTCACCATCAAACCAGGAGAACATGGTTCTACCTATGGTGGAAACCCTCTAGCATGTAAGGTAGCCATTGCATCTTTAAAAGTTTTAAAGGACGAGAAATTAGCTGAAAATGCTGAATACCTCGGCAAAATCTTAAGAAAAGAACTAAAGGCAATTGATAGTGAAATGATTTCTGAAATAAGAGGAAAGGGATTGCTCAATGCCATTGTAATTAAGCCAAAGAATGGAAAGGATGCTTGGGATGTTTGCGTTGCGCTAAAAGAAAATGGCTTGTTGGCTAAGCCCACACATGGCGATATTATTCGTTTTGCACCACCCCTTGTGATAACAGAAGAACAGTTGATGACCTGTGTGAACATTATTAAAGAAACATTGGCCTCTTTTTAAAAAATAGCTCAAAAGGAAATTATTATAGAGTTTTATACTGAATTAATAACTTTTTGATACAATAGATCAGCGCTTATTGACGTTACCATGCCAAAACGTGCTTAACAAAATTTAAAATATATTGAACTTATTAATTGCGCGCAATGGTTAAATTTGCAAAGGCTCAACACAAAATATGATAGCAATTAAAAGATTTGTAATTTTATTTATACCTATTTTAACTTGGTTAAGCATTGCAAATGCCCAAGAAAATAAAGCGCCCAAAGATTACATCATAGAAGGAAAGGTTACAATTGAAGGAAACAAGCCTGCTGCTGAAGGCGCTATCCTTGTCGGTAAACCCGGTATTTCAGGAGGATCTAGAGCAAGCATTGCCGAAGATGGTTATTATCTTGTAAAACTCGATTTTAATAAAGAATACACAATTACTTATTCCAAAAAAGGCTATGTAAGCCAAATTTATCAAATCAACACTAAAGTCGATCAAGAGCGCATAGAAGAAACCTTTATTAATAAAGAAATAATAGTAGAGTTGTTTCAAAACATTGATGGTGTGAGCGTTGAGCTAATGAAACAACCAGTGGCTAAAATATTTTATGATGAACTCCTATACGATTTTGATGAAGATGAGCCATACTCCGCAGCCATGAAGCCCCAAATTGAGGAGCTAAAAGCAAAGTTATTGGCACAAAAGGAATTAAATAAAAATAACATTTTATCTGCCGAAGAATTGGCAAAGCTTAAAGCGCAAGAAGCTGCAAAAGCAAAAGCCGAAGAGGCTGCCAGAATAGCTGCTGAAAAAGAGAAAGCACTTGCTGATGCTAAAGCAAAGAAGGAAGCAGATGCCCAAGCTAAAGCTGATGAACTTGCTCGATTGGCTGCAGAAAAAGCCAAGGTAGCTAATGAAGCACAAGCCAGAAAGGATGCAGCCGAAAAAACTAAAGCTGATGAAGCTGCTAAACTTGCAGCCGACAAAGAAAAGGCACTTGCTGAGGCGCTTGCAATAAAGGATGCAGAAGATAAAGCAAAAGCAGAAGCAGCAATAAAACTTGCGGCCGACAAAGAAAAAGCCAGATCAGAAGCGCTTGCAATAAAGGACGCAGAAGATAAAGCAAAAGCAGAAGCAGCATCAAAACTTGCAGCTGACAAAGAAAAAGCCAGATTGGAAGCAATAGCTAAAAGAGAAGCAGAGGATAAAGCTAAAGCAGAAGCAATAGAAAAGGCAAAATTAGAAGCAGCTGAAGCTACAAGGTTAGCCGCTGATGCTGAAAAACAAAAGGCAGCAGATTTAGCAAAAAAGAGAGCAGAAGAATTTGCTGCATTAAAATCGCAAGCAGAGCAGAAAGCATTTCAAGATGAAGAAAAGAGAAAAGAAGCTTTAGCTAAACAAGAAGAACTTTATAAAAAAAGACAAGCATCATTTAAGCCAGTAATGGGTACATATACAACTACAACAACCATTATTAATGGTAAACAAGCGTTTGGATATATTAACTTTGGAAATGGATTGGGCAATCAAGATTTGACAAAGGAGGAATATGATGAATATCAAGAACGCTTCACAAAAAAACCTTAATGTGTTTTTAATCCTGAGTTGAAAAAAATATGAGCTTAAAAAAAATTGATCCTACTAAAACCAAAGCATGGTCTAAATTAACAGAGCATCAATTAAAGATGACTGATGTTAATATGAGGCAACTTTTTGAGGCTGACAAAAATAGGCACAAAGATTTTAGTTTGTTTTTTAACGAAATTCTTATCGATTATTCAAAAAACATAATCACAAATAAAACACTTTCATTATTAAATGAATTGGCTGAAGAAACTGGTTTAAGAGAAAACATAAATAATTTCTTTAACGGTCATGCTATTAACGAAACAGAGCATAGAGCAGTAATGCACACTGCCCTCAGAAAAAATAATGACAACCCTGTTTATATTAACAATGTGAATGTTACGCCCGCAATAATAAATGCAAAACAAAAAATGAAAGCTTTTGCTGATCGTTTTTGTTCGCTGCAGATGATGGGTTATTCGGGGAAACCTTTAAATACAATAGTTAATATAGGTATTGGCGGAAGTGATTTGGGCCCACTAATGGTTACTGAAGCGCTTAAGCCCTATCAAGTTAAGGAAGTTAGTGTTTATTTTGTTTCAAATGTTGACGGAACGCACCTGGCTGAAACACTTAAAAAATTGAATCCCGAGCATACTTTGTTCATTGTGGCTTCAAAAACTTTTACCACCCAAGAAACTATGGCTAATGCACAATCGGCAAAAGATTGGCTGTTAAACTATAGTAAAAACGAGGCTGCTGTAGCTTCCCATTTTGTTGCACTTTCTACCAATCATCAACAAGTTACTGATTTTGGAATTTTACCAGATCATATTTTTGAGTTTTGGGATTGGGTTGGAGGTAGATATTCTCTTTGGTCAAGCATTGGTCTTTCAATAGCATGCACAATTGGGTATTATAATTTTGAGCAATTATTGCTTGGGGCCGGAGCTATGGACGAACATTTTTACACGGCACCCTTCGAAAAAAATATTCCAGTAGTGCTTGCTTTGCTGGGTATTTGGTATAATAATTTTTGGGATGCACATACGCATGCTATTTTGCCTTATGATCAGTATTTACACCGTTTTACAGCATATTTTCAACAAGGCGATATGGAAAGTAACGGAAAAAGTGTGGATAGAAATGGTGAGAAAATTGCTTATCAAACAGGTCCCATTATTTGGGGAGAGCCCGGTACTAATGGCCAGCATTCATTTTATCAATTAATTCATCAAGGTACTAAACTAATTCCATGCGATTTTATTGCAGCCTCAAATTCCCACAACAATTTAGGAAATCATCACCAATTATTACTATCCAATTTTTTTGCACAAACACAAGCTTTAATGCAGGGTAAAACTTTAGCAGAAGTAAAGGTTGAACTAGAAAATACGGGGCTTTCTAAAGAAGAAATAGAGAAAAAAGCGGCATTCAAAGTTTTTAAAGGAAACATCCCTACCAATAGTATTTTAGTCAAAAAAATTGATCCGTTTACATTAGGTGCGCTCATTGCTATGTACGAACATAAAATATTTGTACAAGGTTCTATTTGGAATATTTTCAGTTTCGATCAATGGGGCGTAGAATTAGGAAAACAGCTTGCCAATTGCATTTTGCCAAAATTGAAAGAACCCGAATTTACAGATAGTTTCGACGCTTCAACAAATGGCCTTATTAATCAGTACAAAGCATGGAGTAATGCTTGATATTGATTAACCAATGATAAATTATTTTTTGATGTTGGTTTATTTGCATCGCTTTTATTAACTTTGTGTAATTATAAACTTGCAAGCATATGTCTAAGAAAAACCAATCTATTCTTACCAATCATTCAATTGAATTTTTAGAAAAATACATTAACAATGCTGCCCCAACGGGCTTTGAAGCACCAGGTCAAAAATTGTGGTTTAATTATTTAAAGCCTTATATTGACGATCAATTTATTGATAATTATGGCACTGCTGTAGCTGTCATTAATCCAAAGGCAGAATTTAAAGTAGTAATTGAAGCGCATGCAGATGAAATTTCATGGTTTGTAAATTATATTACCAACGATGGTTTTATTTATGTTAAAAGAAATGGTGGTAGTGACCATCAGATTGCACCTTCAATGCGTGTAAATATTCATACAGAAAAAGGAATTGTAAAAGCTGTTTTTGGATGGCCAGCAATTCACACACGTGAACCAGGTAAAGAGGAAACACCAAGTTTGAAAAATATATTTTTAGATTGTGGGTGTGCTTCTAAAGATGAAGTAGAAAAATTAGGCATTCATGTGGGCTGCGTGGCTACTTTTGAAGATGAATTTATGGTGTTAAATAAAAAGATGTTTGTAGGCAGAGCTCTAGATAATCGTATAGGTGGATTTATGATAGCTGAGGTAGCCCGTATGTTGAAAGAAACTAAAACCAAGCTGCCCTTTGGATTGTATATCACTAACAGTGTTCAAGAAGAAGTAGGACTGCGTGGTGCTGAAATGATTGTACAAACAATTCGACCTCATATGGCTATTGTTACTGATGTTACTCATGATACTCAAACACCAATGCTTAGTAAAATAACCAATGGTGACTTAGCATGTGGTCGTGGACCAGTTGTTACCTACGGACCTGCCGTGCACAACACGGTGTTAAAAATGATCATTGAAGCAGCTCAAAAAAATAAAATTCCATTTCAACGCGCCGCGGTTAGCAGAGCCACTGGAACTGATACTGATGCTTTTGCTTATGCAATGGGTGGCGTGCCTTCTGCTTTGATATCGTTGCCTTTAAGGTATATGCATACTACAGTAGAAAGTGTAAACAAACAAGATGTAGAAAACGTTATTAAGCTAATATTCGAGTCGTTAAAATGCATTAAGCCCGGAATGAACTTAAAGTATTTTTAGTTGCTGATAAAACAATTGCTATGTATAAATTGTCAAAATTTTTAATGTTATTAGTGCTTGTGGTTTTGTCGAAGTCTCTTTCGGCTCAAACACTGAGCCCTTTTTATGAGGATGGTAATATTTATATCAAAGTAAAGTCAAGTGCCATTGCAAAATATAAGCATGAGGTTAAGGATATAAATGATTTTGCCTTCTTAAGTGGTTTTGCAAACGCATTCGCAGTGGCATCATTTAAACATTTATATGCATTTGCAAAACACCCCGGCCTCGAAAATATTTATAAAATAGCAATCGCTGAAACCTCTTCCATTGAGCAATCAATTGCATTACTCAGTAAAATTGAAGAAATTGAATATGCTGAAAAAGTACCTTACAAAACTTATTTTGCAACAGCGCCAAATGATACTAGTTATAACAATACGCTTCAATGGAATTTATTTAAAATAAATGCCCAAATTGCATGGAATTTTATTGGAAATCCAGCGCCTTCTCAAGCAATTGTTGCTATAATTGATGACGGGTTGGATATTAATCATGTTGATTTAAAGGAAAATATTTGGGTAAACAATCTTGAACTCAATGGCTTGCCAGGCATAGATGATGATGGCAATTTCATTATTGATGATTCTTTGGGCTACGACTTTGGCAACTTTGATACTGATGCAAGTCCAAACGATATTACTTGGCATCATGGCACGCATGTATCGGGCATAGCCGGCGCAGTAACAAACAACACAACAGGTATTGCAAGTATTTCATACAATACACGCCTTATGGCTGTAAAAGGAAGTAGCTCTAACTTATTTGTAAGTAATGGTTTTGAAGCTATTGCCTATGCAGCTGATAATGGAGCTGATGTTATTAATCTTTCTTGGGGTGCTACAGTATCTTCTATCACTGAACAAAATACCATTGCCTATGCCAATTATTTAGGTGTGGTTGTGGTTGCTGCCGCTGGAAATTCCAATGACGCCACAGTGAACTACCCGGCTGCATACCCGCATGTAATTAGTGTTGCAAGTTCATCTAGCAATGATACTAAAGGAAACGGGACAACTTTTGGTCAATGGATCGATGTTTCAGCGCCTGGTGTAAGTATTTTTAGCACTATACCCGGCAATAGCTTTGGTACGCTATCAGGCACATCAATGGCTGCTCCTTTAGTGGCAGGTTTAGCAGCGCTCATGAGAACCTATAATCCTTTGCTAACACCCGAGCAAGTTGAAGGTTGTATTAAAAACAATACTGATAATATTGATTTTATGAACCCAAACTATCCAGGAAAATTAGGCACAGGTAGAATTAATGCTTTTAAAGCGATGCAATGTGTAAGTGCAACCAGAAACCAAGTAGATGCTTCATTAAAAGGTTTTAGCATGCCCGATGCCTTTTCATGTACCACTACATTTATACCTAAAGTTGCACTGAAAAATTGTGGGAGTGCTAATCTTTCAAATGTCAATATCAATTATAGTGTAGATGGAATAGCTTTTAATACACTGCATTGGACAGGAGATATGGCTTATGATAGTTTGCAGTATATTGCCTTGCCAGCAATTTCAGTTACCTCTGGGCAACATAATTTATTGGCTTATTGCAGTAATCCAAATGGTGTGTTGGATTGGAGTTTTTTAAATGATACTATTTCAAGCCAATTTCAGCTATATAATTCAGGCCTTGCATTGCCATTTAACGAAGACTTTGAATCAGGTTTTGCAAATAAAGCTTGGCGCATTAGCAATCCTGACCAAGATAAAACTTGGCAGATAAAAGCCGGAACTATAGACGGCATTGCCAACAAAGCAGCTTTTATTAATATGTTTAATTATGCTAACGAAGGCCAGAGAGATGGGCTTATTACGCCACCTTTAAATTTTTCGGGATACGATAGCTTAAACTTACAGTTTGATTATGCTTGGCAAAAAAACTTTCGACACCTTTCAGATTCTTTAATTATTTATGCATCTACAGATTGTGGTAATTCATTTCCTTATCGCATTGCTGCATATGGGCATGACTCTTTAGCACTTTTCGCAACAGTAATTGATACGATGGATAATTATTTTAATCCAACGCTATCATCAAGCTGGTGCGGTAATATTATAAATTGTATTGATTTAGATTTAACAATGCTTGCAGGCAACTCTTCCGTTTTGTTAAAGTTTGAAACCTTCAATAATTTTAATAATAATTTATTTATTGATAATATTAATGTTACTGGAAGCTCTTTAGCTATATCAGCGCCTGCTGGGAATAGTATAACTGCTAATTCAGCTTCAATTTGTCAGGGTGATGTAATTACTTTTACTGCCAACGACCCCAATAATAATGTTACATCATGGAATTGGAGTTTTGCAAATGGAAATCCATCAACTGCCAATGGACAGAGTGTGACAATACAATTTAATAGCGCAGGATCGGTAAATGCAGCGCTAACGGTTGCAAATAACATTGGAAATGCCAATGTTTCATTAACCAATCAGATTGTTGTTCATGCAATACCAGCTGTAAATATTTTACAAAGCGATACCGTGATTTGTGCAGACAATAGCATTACGATAAATGTAAATGGCGCCAACAATTATTTCTGGAACCCTGCCTATGGATTAAGTGATACTGCAGGTGCAGTAGTTATTGCGCTGCCTCAGCAACCAATCACATATACTGTAATGGGTGTTTCAACCGATGGTTGTATTAATTATGACACAATTTCAATAGACACAACTGTTTGCTTGTCTGTATTTCCTTCAACACTTGAATCAAATTTTAAAGTTTATTACAATGCATCAACTGGCTTTATTATGCTTAAAGTTGCTGAGCTTGATTTGAGAAATCAAAGCATGAGTTTATTTAATGCTTTAGGTCAATTAATAGATCAAATTGTAATCAATCAAAATGCTGGTTCAGTAAAGCCAATAATAGATTGTAGCTCATTGAGCAATGGAATTTATTTTGCAACCATTTCTTCAAACAATAAGAAAATTGCAACCCAAAAGGTTATGATTCACAAACAATAGTTTTGATATTAACCAAGCATTTTTTATGATGTTAAAACACCCAGAAGTTTTGTATGAAGACAATCATATTATTGCTATAAACAAAAAGCCAGGCGATATTGTACAAGGCGATAAAACTGGCGATGCGCCATTGAGTGATTATGTAAAACAATATATTAAGGAAACTGCAAATAAACCAGGGGAGGTGTATTTAGGAACGGTGCATCGTATAGATAGACCCGTAAGTGGGATAGTAATTTTTGCTAAAACAAGCAAGGCATTGGCGCGGTTAAATGAGATGTTTCAGAAGAAAGAAATAACCAAAACATATTGGGCTGTAGTAAAAAATAAACCCCCTCAAACTTTTGGAAAACTGGAGCATTTTTTACTAAAAAATGAAATCAAGAATAAATCAAAAGCACATGTTAATCAAGTAAAAAATAGTTTAGCGAGTGTTTTAGAGTATAAAATTATAGCCAGTTCCGAAAAATATTTTTTGTTAGAAGTGAATCCGCACACGGGAAGGCACCATCAAATTAGAGCACAATTGTCGGCTATTGGTTGCCCTATAAAGGGCGATTTAAAATATGGTGCAGACAGAAGTAACGAAAATGCTTCAATTCATTTACATGCCAGAAGCATTCATTTTATGCACCCGGTAAAAAAAGAAATTATTAATATCGAAGCTAATCCACCTGAAGATAATCTTTGGAATACATTTTTAAAACAACTTTCATGAACCATATCCTAAAACTTATTTTACTTTTTTGCTTAAGTTTATTAAACACCATACAAGCACAAAATGCTGACTCAGTGATGATCCGTAAAATTTATGATGAGGTTTTAACGCATAGCGAATGTTATCAGAATTTATCTTATTTGTGCTCAAACATTGGTGGCAGATTAAGTGGCTCGCCACAAGCGGCTAAAGCCGTTAATTGGGGTAAAGCGGTTATGGAAGGGTTAAAAATAGATAGGGTAGAACTTCAAGCAGTGTTTGTGCCACATTGGGTGAGAGGTGATAAAGAACAAGGCTTAATTATTAATCCAAAAACTGGTGCTAAACAAGAAACACAAATTTGTGCTTTAGGTGGATCAGTAGCCACGCCTATTGAAGGTATTGAAGCAGAAGTGATTGAAGTAATGAATTTTGAAGAGCTTGAAAAATTAGGAACTGAAAAAATTAAAGGCAAAATTGTATTTTACAATCGCCCAATGGAGCCTACGCATATTCATACTTTTAATGCTTACGGGAAAGCAGTTAATCAGAGATGGGCAGGCGCCATGAATGCTGCTAAATATGGAGCTTTGGCCACGGTTACGCGTTCTATGGGATTAAAAATAGATAAATTTCCTCACACTGGCTCTATGTCATACGTTGATAGTTTACCTAAAATTCCAGCTGTTGCCATCAGTACAGAAGGAGCAGAGCTATTAAGCGCACTTATAAAAGCTAATAAAACAGCCAAAATGTTTATTAAAACAAATTGTGAAACACTGCCAGATGCTGAATCATACAATGTTATAGGTGAAAAAAAAGGAATAGAAAAACCTAATGAATATATTGTTGTTGGCGGACATTTAGATGCTTGGGATAATGGGAGTGGAGCGCATGATGATGGTGCAGGATGTGTGCAGAGTATGGAAGTGTTGAGGATTTTTAATGCCATTGGCTACAAACCTAAACATAGCATAAGAGCAGTACTTTTTATGAATGAGGAAAATGGTTTAAGAGGTGGAAAAGAATATGCCAAGCAAGCAAAATTAAAAAAGGAAACGCACATTGCAGCAATTGAATCTGATGCGGGTGGTTTTAGTCCGCGTGGGTTTAGTTTTGAGGCGCCACAATGGTTTATGAATTCAGTCCAAAATTATAAACCTCTACTACTGCCTTATGATCTTTATGATTTTGATGGTAAGGGTGGAGGTGCTGATATCTCTCCTCTAGCTGATCAAGGCGTCCCTATCGCAGAGTTAATTCCAGATTCTCAACGTTATTTCGATTATCATCATACAGCCGATGATACCTTTGATAAAGTGAATAAAAGAGAACTAGAATTAGGCGCTGCTGCTTTGGCTGCTTTAATATATTTAATTGACAATACTGAGTTTCATTAATTTATTAACTTCGCAACTTTAAAATTAACATGAAATTTAAATATTTAACAGCATTAGCTTTCGTTTTTTCTACCTTGTTTTATTCTTGTAAAACAGATGTTGATGTGATAGCACCATACAAAGAAATTGCAGTTGTTTACGGACTTTTAGATGTATCTCAATCGATTCAGTATATTAAAATTAATAAGGTGTTTTTAGGCAAGGGCGATGCGTATGTTATGGCACAAAATCCTGACTCTAACAATTTTGTACCTGCCGATATGAATATTATATTGGAAAAATATAATGGCAGTCAATTCTTAGGCAGTTTGGTGCTCGATACTACAATGATAAGCACTGAAAGTGATGGCAATTTCTCTAAGCAAAATAACATTATATATATTACTAGAGAACCATTGCAAAAAGACTTGAACTATAAGTTAAAAATAGAAAACAAAAAAACAGGGTATAAGGCTGAATCTTCAACTGGAATTATCAATAATATCAATATCCCACAAGGTGGGTCGGCATATTCATTTGTAGGTTCAGATAATAAATATACACCTAACAATTCTATTGAATGGACAAGTCAAAAAAACGGTAAAATTTATGAACTTACTTTTAGATTTCATTACAAGGAGTTTAAACCTGGCAGCGATACACTTTATAAATCTGTCGACTGGGCTTTTACGCCTCAATATACTCCAACAACTGAAGGTGGTGTTCCAGTGAAAAAATCAATAAAAGGGGAAGATTTTTTTGCCTTTTTAAAATCAGTAAAATCAGTTTGTTTTTCAGATAACTCCTATAAAAGAATTGCTTGGAGAGGTCAAATATTTGTTACTGCAGCAGGAGAAGATTTTCAAATTTATAAAGATTTGAATGCACCGTATTCAAGTAATTTTCAAGAGAAGCCTATTTATACAAACATTCAAAATGGGATTGGTATTTTTAATACACGCGTTACTTCATATGGTATTCAAAAACCGTTCAATGCCAATACCATTAATGAAATTGTGAACGGAAAATATACTAACGATTTAGGTTTTATTAAACCTTAATAAAAGTAGGTTAAAATGTCTTTTTGTCAGCCAATTTGCTAAGATAGCAGGTTGGATTTTTCTTTTATGTCACATTTACACAACATTTTGTTGGTTTGGCTTATGGCATAATCATTGACTATTAGCAATCGTTAAAAAAAAATAGTAACAATTAATAAAACAAAATAAATCATGGGTAAAATTATAGGAATAGACTTAGGTACTACCAACTCCTGCGTTTCAGTTATGGAAGGTAACGAACCGGTAGTAATACCTAACAGTGAAGGCAAAAGAACAACACCATCTGTTGTAGCCTTTATAGAAAATGGAGAACGTAAAGTAGGTGATCCTGCAAAACGTCAAGCAATTACAAATCCTACAAAAACAGTTTATTCAATTAAGCGTTTTATGGGTGAATCTTTCGATAAAGTATCAACTGAGATTGGAAGAGTGCCATACAAAGTTAAAAAAGGTGACAATAACACACCAAGAGTTGACATAGATGGCAGATTATATACCCCACAAGAAATTTCTGCAATCATTCTTCAAAAAATGAAGAAAACAGCTGAGGATTATTTAGGTACAACTGTTACCGATGCTGTTATTACCGTTCCTGCATACTTTAACGATGCTCAGCGTCAAGCTACTAAAGAAGCTGGTGAAATAGCTGGTTTAAATGTTAAACGTATTATCAATGAGCCAACTGCTGCAGCTTTAGCTTATGGTTTAGATAAGAAAAACATCGATATGAAAATTGTTGTTTTTGATTGCGGTGGTGGAACACATGACGTTTCGGTACTTGAATTAGGCGATGGTGTATTTGAGGTAAAATCTACTGATGGTGATACGCATTTAGGTGGTGATGACTTTGACCAAAAAATTATTGATTGGTTGGTTCAAGAATTCAAAAATGAAAATGGTGGTTTAGATATTAGTAAAGACCCAATGGCTTTGCAACGTTTAAAGGAAGCTGCTGAAAAAGCTAAAATAGAATTGTCAAGCACAACATCAAGCGAAATTAACTTGCCTTATATAATGCCAGTTGATGGTATTCCAAAGCATTTGGTAAGAAGTTTAAGCAAAGCTAAATTTGAACAGTTGGTTGATGATTTAGTAAAAAGAACCATTGAGCCTTGTAAATCTGCACTAAAAAATGCGGGATTAACTGTAAATGATATCAATGAAGTAATCTTAGTTGGAGGTTCTACAAGAATTCCTGCAGTGCAAGAAGCGGTTGAAAAGTTTTTCGGAAAATCACCCTCAAAAGGTGTAAATCCTGATGAAGTTGTTGCAGTTGGAGCAGCTATTCAAGGTGGTGTATTAACTGGCGAAATTAAAGATGTGTTGTTATTAGATGTTACACCTTTAAGTCTAGGTATAGAAACTATGGGCGGTGTAATGACTAAGTTGATTGAATCGAATACAACTATTCCAGCTAAAAAGAGCGAAACATTTAGTACAGCTAGCGATAGTCAACCTTCAGTTGAAATACACATTTTACAAGGTGAGCGTCCTATGGCCACACAAAATCGTACTATTGGAAGATTTCACTTAGATGGTTTACCGCCAGCACCAAGAGGCGTACCTCAAATTGAAGTAACTTTTGATATAGATGCTAACGGTATCTTACATGTTTCAGCTAAAGATAAAGCAACAGGAAAATCACAACAAATAAGAATTGAAGCATCGTCGGGTTTAAGTGATGATGATATTAAAAAAATGAAAGCAGAAGCTGAGGCCAATGCTGAAAGTGATCGTAAAACAAAAGAAGAAGCAGATAAAATTAACGCTGCTGATGCATTGGTTTTCCAAACAGAAAAGCAATTGAAAGAGTTTGGAGATAAGATTCCGGCCGATAAAAAACAAGCCATTGAATCGAGCTTTACGGAATTAAAAGCTGCGCATGCTGAAAGAAATATTGCAGGTATTGATAGTGCTATGGAACGCTTAAATGCTGCATGGCAAGCTGCTTCTGAAGATATGTATAAAGCGGGTGGTGAGCAAGGTGCTGATGCTAATGCAAATCAAAATGCAAATGCTTCAGGAAATGGTGAAGCAACTGATGTTGACTTTGAAGAAGTAAAAGAAAGTAAATAATTTTTTGTTTGGTTGTTTAATCGCCTGCAGCATCAATGTTGCAGGCTTTTTTTTGCTCAAATTCCAATGCAGCATTTTGCAGAGATGAAATTTATATATTTGCTCAATAGAATTATAGATGGTTATAAAAAGTTCATACAACTCGTCATTAATTTCTTATTAATTAATGTAATTTTGAACTTATCTATTCATTCAATAAATATTATCATCGATAACAAAGTAATACCTTGAAAAAAGCGCTTTTAATTATCTCTATATTTTTCATTGCTTCAAACTTTTCTTTTGCGCAAACTGAAAGGGTCAATGCAAATAAATCTTCAATATTGAATGATACAATTTATCTGGATGATCTAGTATTGAAGCTCAGGGGAGATCACAAATTGGGGACTCAAGTTGTATCATTTCAAGAGTGGGAGCAGGTAAAAAAAATACTTGAATCCCAAGAAAGAGAAGAAATATCGATAAGAGACGAATATTTTATCTGTTATGTTGATTGCAAAAAGTATCTTCAATCAAAACAAATAGGAAAGGCAATTTATTGTGCCAACACCTTTGAAAAAAAGTACAAGCTTTTGAAAAACGATGTACTTCTTATCAATATTTGTAATTTGTTTGTTACTATTTATGAGGAGTCAAACATGCTCGATGATGCGCTAAAATATATGCGTTTACGTTATAAATTGCAATGCAAAAACATGTCATATGCCCATCAAATGTTTTATTGCAGTTTCCTTGTTTGGAAATTATATATGTATGGATGCATTAAAAATAGTCCTGCACTTATTCAAGAAGCTCAAGTTTTAGGAGGAAAGCGGATTGCCTATTATGAAAAATATCCTAATCAGCAAGCAAATATATTTGATGATTATAAAGTGAATACCATGGCGCTCATACGCCTAAAAGAATGGTCAAAAGCAATCGGGGTTACAAAGCGCGCTTTTAATAAAATTACTTCCGAATTTAAAATTGAGGATGATGCTAACAAAAATTACGTAAGAAAATTATATAGTTATATGGCAAATTCTTATGCTCATTTAGGCAATAGAGATAGTGCGCTTTACTTTATGAATCATCCGATTATGTTTGAATCAAAGCAATCTGAAAGTAATGTTTACATAGCTGAAAAGAAGGCTTATTTAGACGCTGATGAGCTGGTGGAGCTAATCAATATACTTTCAATTTTAAAAGAAAATAAAAAGGCCGCAGCATTGGCCTATCTTGCTATATACTCTCCCAATCATCTTAAGATTAAGGAATATCGCGACTATGTTTTAAGTCGCTACCCTAAAGTATTTTACGAAGCAGGAATGCTAAAAGAGGCGGTTGAAGGCTATCAACTATTGTCAGCAATAAACGATTCAACAAGCCAGGAAGAAATTAATACACTCATTGAAAAACAAACCGTAAATAACCGCATTGAACTCGCCAATATTAATGAAATTAACAACAAAAAAGAGGAGATTTCCAAAAAGCAATTGGAGCGCCAAATTCTTGTCAGAAACTTATTTATTGTTGGTTTCTCTTTGTTCCTCATTTTTTCTATTGTGATTTTCTTTCAGCGCAACAAAATAAAAAAAGGGAAATTACTTAGCGATGAATTATTGCTGAATATTTTACCCTATACCATTGCCGAGGAACTCAAATTAAAGGGTAATGCTGAGTCAAAGTTGATTGATATGGTTACTGTGTTGTTTACCGATTTTAAAGGATTTACACAGCTTTCAGAACAGTTTACGCCACAAGAACTTGTTGCCGAAATCAATGAATGTTTTTCGGCTTTCGACAAAATAATGATTAAGTATAATGTTGAAAAAATAAAAACTATTGGCGATGCTTATATGGCAGCCGGTGGCTTGCCAACCTCTAATCATACCCATGCCGAAGATGTTATTCGTGCTGCGCTGGAATTACAACAATACATGGCAAACTATAAAAAAGCCAAGCAGGAGGCAGGAAAGTTGTTTTTTGAAATTAGGATTGGTATTCATTCTGGCCCAGTGGTTGCAGGTATTGTAGGGATTAAAAAATTTGCGTATGATATATGGGGCGACACTGTGAATATTGCTAGCAGAATGGAAAGTAGTGGTGAAGTAGGCAAGGTAAATGTTTCTGAAACAACCTACGATTTAACTAAGCAATATTTTAATTTTGAATATCGAGGTAAAATTGCGGCCAAGGGTAAAGGCGAAATCAGTATGTTTTTTGTAGAAAATAAAGGTTAGTAGATTCTTTAATATTTAGTTCCTAATTTTTTGAGTGACTGCATAGTGTTAAACCCAAATAGAAATCGCATTAGAAATCTACTCAAAGTATTTTACATCAATCTCAAGCACTTAATCCAAATTCTGCCGTAGGCGTTGCTTAATCGCTATGGCAAAGTGAATGAATCCATCGCCAATACTTAGTTAGTGGTAATAGCCTGAGCGAAATTTACGACTCCAAATTTTATTTCAAATTAATATCGTTTTACCGGATTGGCTGCAATATGCTAACAATGTAAATTTATTTTACTTTTGAAGTGTAATTTTCAAAATTCAAAGAAATAAGAACGCAATATGAATCACTTAATTTCTAAGCTTGTTTTTCAGTCAAGATATTGGATTCTTTTTATTTGTTTGAGTTTCAATTTGTTTGCCAATGCGCAAACTTTCGTTAATCTTGAATCAGGAGCATTCTTTACAGTTATTAATGATATTCGCAGCGGTACAAATGGCACGTTATTTTCTCTTAAAAATGATTTTCAAACGCCAGTTAGTCCATTTTTAAGATTGCGAGCTGGTTTTATGTTAAATGAAAAAAATCATTTTTCATTTCTTTATGCTCCCTTAAAAATTGTAGAAACAGGAACAATAGAAAAGGATATACTATTTGATAGAAAAATTTTTAAAGCTAACTTACCATTAGAAGCTGTTTACAAATTTAATTCGTATCGCTTTACCTATAACAGAATAATAATAAGTAAAGACAATTTTAAATTTGGTTTTGGTTTGTCTGCAAAAATTAGAGATGCAGGTTTCTCGTTGCAGAATACAGCGCAATTAAGTGGAAATTTTAGTATTGGCTTCGTTCCTCTCATTAACCTTTTAGCCAATTGGAATATATCTCAAAAAATGGGTGTCGATTTTTTTGGAGAAGGTTTGGCGGCAAGTAAAGGCAGAGCCATTGACATTTCATTGTCTGGTAGGTATAGCTTTACTAAAAAACTACAAGGAAACATTGGTTACAGACTGCTTGA
>CAMBZU010000009.1 GCA_945872355.1 Chitinophaga pinensis | reverse complement strand
ATCGAGGATGAAGCATTGGTGTTGATGTTTTTAGCAACAGACGCAACTCCTTGATTGATTCCTTTACTGGTATAAATAATGAATTTGACATAGTGAATTATATTTGAGACCAAAGATAAAACAAAAAAAACAATATACAAAATATTGGTCTAATTAATATTTCACTTTAGTATTAAAACTGTGCCGAAAAAGGAATGAAATTAGAGTCCTGCGCTCCCATTGGTGAAGTCTTTAAACTCGCACCTGTGGGATTTATTAAAAGATTGCTAGGTTTAAGTATAAATTTATTGACTAAGGAATTATGTTGTTACTTATTGTATAGAAATTCTTTTTGAAGAAATAATTCCTTTATTGTCAGTAACTTCTATGAAATAGATACCTTTTATTTGATCGATCGCATAATTAATTAGTCTTGCATTTTGAAATGTTTGTGACTTCAGTTCATGCCCAATTATTGAAATTAAACGAACTTTAACAGAAGCTTGGTCGTTTGTAAATTGAATGGATATGTTTTCTGATGTTGGATTTGGGAACAACATAAAATTAGCATTAATTTCTTTTTCGTCTATTCCAACAATATTAATTACGTTGCAAAGAGATGTATCAACACAGAGGCCATTATTTATGATTACTGCATAACTACCACTTGCTACTGCCGTAAACGATTGACTTGTTTCGCCAACAATGGCTGCATAATTGTTATTGCAATTTACCCATTGATAATTTGCACCTGTTTGATTTGCAGTTAATGTTTGACCTACTTGAGAAACTGTGTTTTGAGTATTACTTATAGTTAGATTTAAAGTAATAGTGGAATCGCAACCATTGATATTTGGAGTAACGTAAGTGGCAGTATTATTTGAACTGGTGTAAGTGATTCCATTAATCCATGTAAATGTATTACAAGCCGATACCACATCGATTGATACACTAGGTTGGTTAATTGTTAGGTTTAGCGTAATTGTTGAATCGCAACCTGCAGCATTAGGAATTACCTGTGTTGCTGTGTTATTAGAACTTGTGTAAATAATTCCATTTATCCAAGTGTATGCGCCACAAGCGGATTGAATATCAGTAGACGAACTTGATTGGGTGCTGATAGTTAAGTTCAAAGTAATTATTGAATCGCATCCAGCCGCATTAGGAATTATCTGTGTAGCTGTGTTGTTAGAACTTGTGTAGGTAATGCCGTTTGTCCAAGTATATGTGCCACAGGCCGCTTGAAAATCAACTGCTGAAGTGGGCTGGCAATTGCCTGAAGCAAACTTTTGAATATAAACCTCTGAGTCTGCACCAACAGCAACTAAGTTGGTAACACCGTTTCCTGGATTAAAATCAACAGTAGAATCGAAGTAACCGGTGGCTAACAGATCACCTGCAGCATCAATGGTAATTGATTGTCCAAGATCAATAGAATTAGCTCCAATTTTTACTGCCCAAATGTAGTTGCCATTCAAATCTAACTTTTGATAATAGATATCTGAAAATCCTGCTGAGGTAAGGTTTAATGTTGCTGGTCCAGGATTAAAATCTGCAGTTGAAGTAAATTCGCCCGTTGAATAAACATTGCCTTGGGCATCTGTGTCAATAGCATAGCCAAAATCATCGCTTGAACCACCCATTTTTTTAACCCAAATAAAATTACCGTCAACATCTAATTTTTGGACAAAAATATCGCGTCCACCACTCGATGTAATATTTGCTACACCTACTCCTGGGTCAAAATCAGCTGTGGTTGAAAAATAACCCGTAGTTAAAACATTACCATTGGCGTCAATACTAATTGATTGACCAACATCCCAACTTGAGCCACCCATTGATTTAGCCCAAACCAAATTCCCACTAGCATCTAATTTTTGAATAAATGCATCAAGCTGTGTTGAAGTGAGGTTTAATGCTCCTGCACCTGGGTCGAAATCAACCGTTCCTACAAAAAGGCCAGTTGTATAAACGTTTCCAGTTGCATCTGTGGTGATGCCAAATCCTCTGTCAGGATTTACACCTCCAATATTTGTAGCCCATTGAAAGTTTCCATTTGCATCTAATTTTTGAATAAAAACATCAACATTTCCGTTTGAGGTAAGACTCAATGTTCCTGCCCCGGGATCAAAATCTGCTGTTCCACTAAACTCTCCGGTTGTGTATACATTTCCATTGGCATCGGTGGCAAGTGCGTTTCCAAAATCGTCACCTGCGCCACCCATGGATTTAGCCCATAAAAAGTTTCCATTGGGATCAAGTTTTAAAACAAAAATATCTCTAGCCCCATTTGAAGTAAGCGTGGCAACACCAGCTCCCGGGTCGAAATCTGTTGGTCCAAAGAAGTGCCCTGTTACCAATATATTACCGTTTTGATCTAATGCTATTGAAAGTGCTACATCATTTTGTAAAGCACCAATTGCTTTTACCCATTGAAAGTAGCCATTTGCATCTAATTTTAGAATAAAAATATCATATCCTCCATTGCCAACTAAGAAATTACCTGCAGGGCCTGGGTCAAAGTCTACAGCAAGGCCTTGAAAGTATCCAATGGTATAAACATTGCCACTTGCATCGGTTGCAATGTCGGTTCCAGCATCATAAGAGCTGCCACCAACAGCCCCTGCCCATAAAAAAGTTGGAGTTTGTGCTTTTAAATTGCTGCATGAAATTACTGCAGCTAATACTAATAATAGGTACTTATTTATCATCTCTGTTTTTTTTAATGGAAAATATTTTTTTAAATAAATCTGTTTTGCACTATCACTATTTAAAGATGATTGATGCATGGTTTTTATAAATGACTTTTGCGAAAGTAATAATTTAAATTAATAGGTGTCATTTTGCTTTTTTAATGTGTGATTAAAACCTGCTGTTATAATTAGGATTATTTAAGAAGATGTGAAGTATCGGGCAAAAAAAATATTGCAAAAGGGATTGAAGCGGAAATCCTTTTTGCATCAAAGTGCAAAAAGATTGCAGCAAAAAGCCCGACCTTATCGCTTAACAAGCGCTAAGGATTTGCCCAACTGTTGTTAGGCTCATTTGTTTTTAGTATATTTTTTGTTGATCAACTTTTGCTTTGTAACAACTAAATTATATTTAGCTTTACAACATGATGCAAAAAATTGTTTATTTAATAATGTTGAATTGTGCCTTAGTTCAAGCCCAAACGCTTAATCACTATTTTGGCAACATTCACGCACACACTTCCTATTCTGATGGAAACAAAGATAGTGTTGCTTCAGGAATGACAACGCCTTTGCAGGGTTTTAACTATGCTAAACAAAGCACACAAATTGATTTTTATGGTATTTCAGAACACAATCATTACAGCGCTGGAATGCCTTCGCCCATTTATTATCAGAAAGGCTTGGCCGATGCAAATGCAGCTACTGTGGATGGGCAATTTGTTGCCATGTATGGCATGGAGTGGGGCGTAATATCTAGTGGCGGACACATGTTAGTGTATGGTTTTGATTCACTTTGTGGTTGGGATTTTGGCAATCAAGAAATACAGGTGCCTGAAGCTGATTATGCCAAATTATTTCAAACAATAAATAGAAAATCGGGTAGTTTCGCATACTTGGCGCACCCTCAATCTTCTGATTATAGCAATTTATTTACACAAACATTAAACACTACTGCAAACCAAGCTGTTGTTGGTTTGGCTATACGCAGTGGCCCTGCGTTTTCTACCAATGCCAATTATAGCAATCCTACTACTTCCACTTATTTGAGCAGGTATAATGATGCCTTAAAAAGAGGTTATCATGTTGGACCAGGTATTGACCATGATACACACAATTCAGTATTTGGAAGACAAAGCGCAGGTAGATTAGTGCTTATGGCGCCAATTTTAAATAGATTTGAACTTTATAATGCCTTTAGACAAAGGCGGTTTTATGCTTCAGATGATTGGAATACAGAGGTAAATTTTAATATTGATAATTTACCAATGGGAAGCACAATAATACAGGCTGGCAATCCAAATTTAAATGCCACAATTAATGACCCCGATGGTGAATCAACCAGTAGCATTGTTGTTTATAGTGGTGTGGCCGGAAGTGGCAATGCTCCTACTGTTTTAACAACTGTAAATAATAGCAATACATTAAATTATACACCTGCATCAACGAGCAATTTAAATTACTATTATTATCTTTATATTACACAAGCTGATGGTGATAAAATTTGGACAGCACCCATTTGGTATACCAGAAACGATAATGCAGTAGTACAAATTCCTACTGCTGATTTTGATAATACCATGACTGTTTGTAGCAATAATCCTATAGTATTTAATGATAATTCAACTAATAATCCAAGCGCTTGGTGGTGGACAGCAAATGGAGCCTATCCTGCGAATTCATCCTTGCAAAATCCTACATTTAACTTCCCCAATCCAGGGACCTATCAAATTACATTGGTCGCCTCAAATCAGGTTGGAAACCATACCATCACAAAAAATATTACAGTGCAACCTTCACCTGATATTGCAATTCAAAGTTTAGATAGTATTTGTAAAGGAATAAGTACAACACTAATTGCAACGGGAGCCAATAACTATATTTGGAATAACAATGTGAATACAGCCAATAATACAGTAAGTCCGCAAGTTAATACTGTTTATACAGTTACCGGCTTTCAAAATACTTGTTATGATACCGCACAATTTACCGTTCATGTTTATCAGGCACTAACTACGCCAATAATTACTTATTTATTCGACACATTGTTTTCAAATTACAGTTCGGGCAACCAATGGTTTTATTATTATAGCGCTATTGCAGGGGCTATTGATAATCAATATTTACCAACTCAAACAGGTATTTATCAAGTTCAAGTATGTGATAGTGATGGCTGTAAATCGGAATTTTCTTTACCTAATAGCGTCAATTTTGGGATGGCGCAAAATGATTTAGCATTGACAAATGCCTATAAAATTTATCCCAATCCAAGTAAAGGAATTATACATATTACCAGCGAAACTTTTCATTGCAATGTTAACATGGAAGTGCGCAACGTTTCAGGCTATTTAGTGCATAAGCAGTTTATTCCATCAACTACTTTTGATAAGCCAATTTCAATTGATTTAACGCATTTAAGTAGGGGAGTATATTTAGTAAAATTTCAATCTGAATCTTATGTTTATGAAAGTAAATTTCAACTCAATTAGTATTTTTTTTGTATTAATTCGAAGGCACAATTTTAATTCAATCATAAATCACTGTAAATCCACTCCTTTTATAAGCTGTAAATAATGAGTAAACGAAAATCATCACCAATAATGCCTATATTTTTCTTGAAATTAAGTCTATTTTTTTGTTTTGCCTTTCTAATGGTAGCTTGTAATGAAGTTGAAATTAAATCGAATTTACATCATATAGTAACGCCTGAAGTTAGCGAAGTGCCAACACATCAAATATTAAATGATACTGGCCTTAAATTGCAAACAGTAAAACCCATTAGTTTAAAAGAAGCACCAAGCAAAAAAGTAGCTATAGCTCAAATAAAAAAGCAAGAACAAATTCGCCAGAGCGAAGGGCTTTCTGATGTAAAATTAAATGGTGAACCAATCCTGCTTCAAGAGGAAATAGCTGAAAATATTTTGGTGAATAATCCTGATACGATTAAACAGTATTTGAAACAAATATACTTGGGGCAGTCCCGAAACTTCCCTCGTTCTATTGCTGATGACTTTGAGCATGGCGTTTCAAGAGAATACATTTCTTACCCTATATTAAATTTCAGGGTTGAATTGTTTGAAGATGCTTATGCAAAGAAACCTTATAGGATTTTAGGCTATACCGTTAAAAAAGAAAACGACCTATTAATTGTTGAATAATCTTTAGGAGAAAATCTTATACCATTTGTATTTACTATATAGCAAAAAGCTATTTAATTAATTTGCAATGGTTAATGCCGATACTACTTGAAATTAGTACAATAAGGTAATGCCGCAATTGGACTAAATTGAATGTGTAATCGGTATTATACCGATGTGAAATAAGGAATGGCCCAAATTTGTTTCACGGCATTTGTCCCAAACTTTTTTCCGATCAGCATTTACCAATGTAATATTTTAAATTATTGGCATAATTTATAAATCACATTGGCAATGAAAAAATAGTATTAATGGATGAGATAAACATTCTAAATCTATTCTTATAAGTTATTATTTAATACTATTTTGATGTTTTTCTTCTGGTCGCCAATTGTTACTTCTAACATATAAATACCAGATTCAACAGTTTCAGTTTGAATAAACAATGGTTGATTTTCATTTATGGTATTGTATTGCTTCGAAAGCACCAAGTGACCTGTTAAATCTAACAAGTTAACCTGAATAGCTGATTGGTCAATTTTACCTATATTAAGATAGATTCCATTTAAATTTGAAGGATTTGGAAACACTTTAACCAATTCATTATTAATTGGCGCATTAAACTGCACTGGAATAATAGTAGAATAAGTGTATTTTCCATCAAAATCTGTTTGTTTTAATCTGTAATATGAAGTGCCATCATAAGGTTTTTCATCAGTAAATTGATAGGTTAAAATTGTATTGCTATTACCCGCGCCTTTAACTGTGCCAACTATTTCAAAATTAATACCATCTTGGCTTCTTTCAACTGAGAAATAATCATTGTTAGTTTCGCTGGCTGTTGTCCAATTTGTAATTACATGATCAACTGCTGGTTTGGCTTCAAAATCAATTAATGAAATAGGTAAAGGCGTTCCATTTCCATTTCCTGTAAAATCACTAAAACTCCATAGTCCAACCCATGAGATGGTTCTAGTTCCTGGATTAATTGTAGCATTGCCTTGTTCAAAACCTGATCCACTGCCAATACCTGCAATCCAACCTTGTGCATTATGTTTAAATGCTTTTAGGTTTGCTGGTATAGGCGCAGTGATTTCGTCAGCAGCTGCCCATTTGTAATTTACAGTATATGGAGTAACAGCATTAGGTATATTAATTGGTTCAACCTGCCAATAACGAGATAAATAGTTTGTAGAAGTTCCAATATTTGGATGAGCTGATGGAATTACATTTACACTGATTTGTGTATTGTTAGCCATTGGGCTCGTGTAAAATTGAATACTCATTGGTGTGAAATTTGATGCATCTCCCACCGGGAAATCATAGGTGGTTGAATTGGTAGTTGTATACCTAATTAACTTTGATGCAGTGTTTCCTGAAATAACATAAGAACTAGCAATTGAACCACTTATAGAACCATTTAAACCAACATTTCCAAGTGTAAAGTTATTCCCATTCAAATCTAATTTACCACTTGTTAAATTCAAATTGTTTATTGTATTTACAACGGTATTCATAATTACATTGCCTGATGAAGGTGCAATGGTTAAATTGTAGAAAGTCTCTGATGTAGGGCCTCCTGCAACATTAATGGTTTGATTTCCTGGAGTGCTTCTATTGAAAGTTACTCTTTTATCGTTAGGTGTAAATATAGAGCTTGCATTTCTTGTCCAATTTCCGCCAACCAATAAATCGCCACCAGCAAGTGATGACAATGTAAGTGTTGCAGTACCAGCCGAGCCAAGTGTGATGTTTCCATTCACAGAAAGTGATGCTGTCATTGGACTTGTATTCATTGATAATTGAGAACCATCATCAATCAATAAATTTCCTGCCATTCCTTTTGCTACTGCAGTAGCACCATTTCCAAGGTCTAACAAAGTATTATTGCTAATTTGAACATTACCAGGGAAACCTGCTCCCGAAGTTGAAATCCATTCTAATCCTCTATTAAATGTACCAGAAGAGTTGTAAATTAAATTAGATGCAGCGTCATAAACTGGTGCATTTACACTTATAGCTGATGAAGTATTTAACTTTAATGTAGCATTTGCATTGATATTTAATGTGCCACTATTGGCTATATTTCCGCCATTAACTATAAGTGTTCCGTTTACATTTGCAGTAGCATTAACAGGTAGAATTAGTTGATTAGCTGTAAGAGATAGTGTAGCATTTGAATTAATAGTTGCTGTTCCACTTACTGTAATATCAACAGCAGAGGTTAGCGGTAAAGTTGTATTAGAAATGCTTAAGTTATTGAACGTAAAAGCTGTAGGAGATAAAACTTGAGCAGTAGTACCATTGTAATTGATTGTACTACCTGTTACTGTTGTGGCAGCTAAGGTTGGTGTAAATGTACCGCAAATGCCAATTGTTCCCGAGCTATTCAGTACACGTGGCCCACCAGCTAAATTAAGGCTTCCAAAATTTAAGGGAGGTACTGTTTGGGAGGTAGCTTTTGCAATTTTAAAAGTAGAGCTACAGGCCATATTGGCTGATGCAGTGCCTGCATAAGTTAAATTACCATCAACTGTTAAAGTACTACCAGCTGCCATATTTAGCACCCCTGTGCCATTTAGTGTAAAATTATATATAGTTGTATTTCCAGAAATATTTAATTGATTAGTGCCTGGCACGTTAATTACTATATTGTCTGTTGATAATGGCCCACCTACAATTGGAGGAGTCCAGTTATTGGATGCTGTATATACTGATGAAACAGAGCCATTCCAAATATAGGTGCCATTGATTATTCTTCCAACCCAATCAGCTGCAACACTTCCTGCTGTTACTGTTAAAGCACCTGTTGCTTGTGTAAGCGCTCCTGAGCTTATTGTTGTTCCTGATGTTGAACTACCCGCATCTTCGGTCCAATTTGCTGCCGTATTATCATATCTATCCAAACTAATATTCGTTAAGGTCCCATTTACATCGCCTGGTAAAAATGTAAATTGTGAACTATAACTGTAGGTGCCTGCCGAACTATTTAAATCAGTTGTCCAGTAGCGATTAGCAATAAAATCTACTTGTGGATTAGGGTTGCTTATTTCTGGATGTGTTCCTGCGATAGCCTTTACATTAAGTGTTCTTGCTATAGAGTTACCTGTAAATGTAAATGAAGCTGGCGTGTAATTAGCCAATGTTCCTACAGGGTAATTGTAAGTCCTTGGAAAAGTTGAAGTAGTTATCGCTCTTCTTAATTCTCCTGTACTGCCAGTTTGTACAAATGCAGTGGATGATCCTCCTACAACTGCATTCGCAAGCGTATTAGTAATTGTTAAGTTATTGGTACCTAAAATCAATAAGCCTAAATTTAAATTTAAGTTACCTGTTATTGTTGTCGAATTTGTAAGTGTAACTCCAGCAGGCAATGCAGCCCCATTTTCAATTGTTAAATTGGCAAATGTATTTGCTGCAGGTGTAGTTGTAAAAATGCCTGTAATTTGGGCTGCACTATTACTATTATAGGTGTAACTGGCAGCCGAGCTAAAAGTTCTTGTTGTTGTTCTGATTGAGCCACTTGCGCCGGCTGAAGCTAAGCCTCCGGTGTTGGCAGTAATAATTTTACCACCAGCACTTAAATTGAATGCACCACTACCGGTTAGTCTAAAAGTTTGGGCGTCAAAACTTGCACCGCTAGCTATAGTAAAAGACCCTGTGCCTGTTCCTAAATCAAAATCAGTTATTAATTGAGCTGTATTGGCAGCACCACTTACATTCCAAACAATGTTGTTGGTGATTGTTCCTGCTGTTTGATTCATTGTTTGTAGGTTACTGGCATGGTTAAAATTGATATTTGCTGTAGAGGCACTATTTTTTAGCGTCCCTCCAGTTTGAGAAAAATTACCCTTTAGGTTTAACGTAACTACCCCAGTTCCTGTTGTCATATCAAAAGTTCCGCTTGATATATTAAAATCTCCTCCCACATTTAAGATGGCATTTGCTGCACCAGTAGCTGCACTGAAATTTCCGCCATTAGTCACTAAGTTACCTCCTACATTCACAATCGTATTTGCTCCATTTACTAATAGTAAAGTTCTGGTGCCAGTAGAAGTGATGGTAAAGTTTCCGTTTATATTGGTGAGTTGGGCATTTAATACTGCATTGTTAGTAATTTGATTAGGACAATTCCATGTAAAATGGTGGAATGCTTGCGCTAAACCTCCTGGGAAATAAGTAGCAGCGGGGCCAGTTGTATAACCCATTATTAAACAAGTAGCATCTGTTTGCCAGGTAGAAGTTGGAATTGTTCCAGCGATTACAGTATGATTATGCTCGTATGTACCTGTTGAAGAAAAAGTTAATGCCCCTGTTGCTGTTATTGAAGCTGCAGAATTTCGAAGAAAACCATCAACATTTCCTGATCCAGTTCCTGAAATAGTTAAGGAAAGCGCGGTTTGCTCATATCGTGAATTTGCATTAATTTGCAAAGTTCCATTAACAACAATAGTTCTTGCCGAACGCACATTTGCTGTGGTATTTGAAATTGTAAGATTGTTAAATGATGTATTATTGCTTAAAATATTTTGAGTAGTAGTTCCATTAAAATTTACAGTACTGCCTGTTGTAGTGAGCCCTCCTGAAGCAGGTGTATAGTCGTTACAAATGTTTATTGTGCCCGAATTAGCGAGAATTCTTGTACCTCCTCCAACTATTAAATTACCATATTGAATGGCTGCAACTGTTTGTGGATAGGTAGTATTGTTTAACCTGAATGTACTACCACAAGCCAAAGTCATAAATGATGGTGCATCAAAATCGAAATTTCCTGAAACAATAAGGCTTGCGCCACTGGCTAGAGAAAAGTCTGCAGTACCTGTAATGGTGAAGTGATTAACAGTAACTACACCAGTGCTAATTACACATGGGTTAGGATCAATAAAACTAATAACAACATTGTCGGTGGCACCTGGCACGCCAATTGGCACCCAATTACTGGCTGTATTCCAACTATTGTCTGTTCCTCCAACCCAGTATTTAACTGGGCAACGGCCCAAAATCTGGCCATTATTGAGTGACAAGGTACTTTGGCTGACATTGACAGTAGTGGCTAGCGTATGTGAAGTAACTAAAGATGCTCTTGATACCCAAGTGGTACCTGTCCAATTAGAAATTAGCATATTATTTTCAGTGCCGTAAACATCACCTGGCACAGCATAGGTAATTGTTGGGCGGTAAGTATAATTACCGGTTGAAATGCTCAACGTAGAAAACCAAGTTCTTGTAGTAAAATCTATGGCTGGCAAAAGCGCTGTGCTATCATTCACATTTCTACCATCTGCTGTTCTAAAGCCAAGCACTCTGGCCGTAACATTATTACTAAAAGCCAATGATATAGCCGTATACTCTGTGGCTCCTGTAATATCCCCAATTGGAAACAAATAAGTGGTAGTCGCAGATAAAACTGGAATAGCTCTTTTTAATTGCCCTGTATTTTCTGCGGCAATCATGTTGCTTGCACTAAAAGGGGAACCTGCCACAATGGCGCCAGCAATGCTATTTGTTAAAGTTAAATCAAAAGTGCCTAAACTTAATATACCAGAAATTCCCGTATAAATACCACTGATTGTTCTCGAGCCTACCATCGTTACAATACCAGTAGTATTCATTACGACGTTGATTGGAGGATTAGCTATAGGCCACTCAAAACTTACTGTGATGTCTGGAACTACTTCATATACTAAAGTAGAAGCTGTTGCATTGTATGCGATTAAACCAGAAGGCACTCCTTGCGTCCTGTAAAACGTTGCGCCGTTATTAATAGGTAAAGTTCCTGTAATAACAATGCCTGAAGGATTATTGCACCTGAAATCAATGGCATTTGAAATAGTTCCTGCAATATTAATTGCTTGTGAAGAACTTCCATCAAATGAAACAAAACATACACCACCAGTTGTTGTGGCAGCTGTTTGGGTTAATGTTGCACCCGCAGCAATATTAACGTTACCTTGGCAATACACCGATGTAATATTGGTAGTATTACCAGCAGTTAAATCGAAAGTTCCACCGGTTTGGTTATAATTACCCAAAATAACAATATTTGCAATTGCGCCATTACTCTGACTTGCCCTCAATTCACCAGCAGAAATAGTTAAATTTCCTCCTATATTTAAGGTGTAGTTTTGGGTGCCTGTCAATCTTAATGAACCTATTCCAGTTGAGTTTACGCTAAAATCGCCTGCTATATCTTGTAAACCACCCAATAAATTTGTATTTGCAGTTTGACCAGTACAATTCCATGTAAAGTTACCAAATGTTTGTGAAAGACCCCCAGTTGCACCTGTGTTTGTTGTATATCCTAATATTGCACAGGTAGAATTTGCATCCCAAGTAGCTGTAGGAATTGTTCCAACCGTAGTGGTAAAATTATGATTATAGGTGCTTCCGCTATTAAATAACAATTCAACTGCAGTGCTTGTAAGCACACCTGCATTGTTTATGGTGCCATTAACATTGGCTACTGTATTTGTAGTGGGGAATGAATTTGTAAATGCAGTATTGGCAGCAATTGTTAAAGTTCCATCTATTGTTGATGTTGTTACATTTGAAAAAGACAGCGTAAGGCTATTCGCAGCTGTAGCGGCAATTTGTAAAGTGCTACCTGTTGCAATTGATAAATCAAATCCATTACCACCACCAATTCTTAAGTTAACACCAGCACCACTTTGTAAACTAATGTTGGTATTTCCAACAACAAAGAGCTGTGCAATTGTTTGCGTTGTTACGCCGGTGGCAATTGTCCCTGCTGCGCCATTATTAAATATTAAAATATCATCGTTTTTAGGTGTTGTTCTATTGGGTGTCCAGTTTGTAGCTGTTGCAAAACTTGCGGTGCCAGTTTGATTCCAAACATAGGTTGTACCATTGTTTACACGCCCTGTAAATTCAGTAGTTCCACCATTTGTAATTGCAAAAGTAGCTTCTGTTTGCGACGTTAACGAAAGTGTGTTTGCTGCTGCTATAACTGCTGCATCTTGAAACCAAAGAGCACCATTATACATATTTGTTCGAATATTGTTTTGAGCGCCAACAATATCTGCTGCTGCGTATGTAAATGTAGCAGTGTAGGTATAAGTACCAGCTGCAACGCTATTGCTTAGTTTCCAATATCTATTTAAGTAATCAGTTTGCACAGGTGTATTATCCACCTGCGGGTGTGCACTATTTACAACCTTTACCCCAATATTTCTTAATGTTGCATTTACTGAGAATGCCAATACCACCGGCGAATAATCAATAGTGCCTATGGCATCTCCAATTGGATAGGTATAACTAACTGCGTTTTGTGAAGCTCTTATAAGTTCACCATTGCCATCGGCCTGCACCATGTTAGTTGCACTGAATGCAGCACCAGCAAAAATTGCTCCCGTTGCGGGGTTGTTAATTGTAAAATTATTGGGTCCTAAAATAAACCTACCACTTGTAAGGTTTAAAATACCGGTTGATGCAAGAGATCGAGAGGCATGTAAAGTTACATGTCCTGAATTGTTGATGATAACGCTTAATGGCCCTGATGCAGATGGAAATTCGGCATCAGTAGTGGTAAAACCAGTTGTGCCATTGTAACGCAAAATTCCAGCAGCTCCAAAGGTAACTCCTCCACTGGCAATAGCAGCACCTTCATTTAAAATCAAGGTGCCATTAATAATAGCATTAGGTGTAACTGTTGTTGCTCCATTTAATGTTAAATTATTGAAGGTAGTAGTTGATGAGCCTGCAATAGTTCCTACTCCATTGAAAATAACTGTTCCTGCATTATTATTAAATGTTCCGTTGTTAGTGAATGTGCCATTTAAAGTAGTATTGTTTGATGTGCCAACAAGTGTGCCAATGGAAATGGTTAAATTGTTAAGTTCAACAATGCAGGCACCAAAAGAAAGCGAACCTGCACCACTTTTTATGATACTTCTAGTTGGAGCAGAAATAGTTCCAGCATTAAATAATAAAGAATTTGAATTAGTAATGGTTATATCAGCGTTTATAGTGGTGCTTCCCGAACCCAAACCTAAAAAACTACCACCAGTTACAAAACTCGCATTTATTATCTTAGGATAGTTGACAATAGTAGTAACAGCCGAGGCATTAATAGCACCTCCATTAATAGTAAGCGTTCCTGCCACAGCGCCTAACGATGTTGGATTGTTGACATTAACTGTACCAGTGTTCAATGTAAAACCTCCTGTAAAGGTATTGGCTGCAGATAATGTTAAACTACCTGCTCCTTCTTTTACTAAGGCGCCGCTTGTGGTAGCACTCAAGCCCGACATTGTTAATGTATTGCTGCTTACATCTACTGTAGATATAGTTCCATTCGTTAATGTAAAGGCTCTATTCGTAGCTGCTGTTAATCCTGTGTACTGAAGTGTTCCTCCCCCTAAAACTAAATTAGCTGCTGCATTTGTTGCTTGACCTAAATTACCTGCAACTCCGCCATTCTCAATAGTTGCAACACTCAAAACTCCTGCATTTATTGTTGTAACACCCGTATAAGTATTTGTTCCACTTAAGCTTAATGTTCCTGTACCAAGTTTAGTTATGGAAACACCACCAGTATTTGTCCCATTACTGATGATGCCTGAGTATGAACTTGAAGTGTTATCACTCCCTATGGTAACTGTCCTTGCATTGGTACCTCCTGTTGTGTTAGTAATATTTGCTGTGCCTGATAGTGATCCAACAGTTAATGCCAAGTCAGCCATGTTTAGTGTTCCAGCAGTCATTGTTAGTAAACCAGTTATTGTTGTTGCAGTTCCTGCAGCTCCTAAAGAAACAATAAACCCAGGGTTATTGATTGTAACATTTAAAGGCGTATTTTGTGTTAACCCTGTGCCAACTGCCTGATTGCCTGCAGCATCACTGTAAATATAACTTGCGCCTGCACTAAAAACTCTTCCTCCTGTAGTACGTATATTACCTGAGGCTGTGCCAACAGCCGATACAATTCCATTTGTTGAAGTAACGCCTAATGTGGCTCCGCTGGATAAGGTAAAAGTTCCTGCTCCATTCACTGTTGTTCCAACAACTGCCATTTGCAAAGTGCTTCCTGCGTTTACTGTGTAATTAATAATATTTGAAACTGTCCCTCCGCTGGTAAAGGTTTGGACACCTAATTTTGTGAAATTAATTATATTGGTTGTAGCAGTACCTGTTTCTGTTAAAGTACCTACGGTATTTGAAAAATTTCCATTTAAGTTCATTGTTGTTATACCAAGTCCTGACCCAAAATCAAATGTTCCTCCAGTTTGCGTATAATTACCTGAAATGTTTAATGTAAAATTATTTCCAGCACCACCAATTGCACCTCTAAATGTACCTCCATTCATAGTGAAATTACCACCCACATTAAGTGAAGTTGGGCTTGCGTTGGCATGAGCTATTGAGCCTGCAGATGTTGCAGTAACTGTAAAGTTACCTACTATGTTAGTTAATGCACCAATACTTATGTTGACACCAGTTTGAATTGCCCCGTTCCAAATTACATTCCCAAAAGTTTGCCCAAGGCCAGCAGGAGCATTTGTAGTAATACCCGTGATATTGCAATTAGAAGTTGCATTCCATGTGGCAGTTGGAATAGTTCCACCATTGATTGCATGAATATAAGTTGCAGCAGCATTTACATTCATTGTGGTTAAAGTAATTGCTCCCGTGCTGGCGTTGTTGTATGTTCCGTTAACGTTGATTGTAGTAGCATTTACAGTAAAAGCAGCTGACCCACTTAAGGTACTTGCAGCTGCAATTGAAACGCTGCTGAGTGCAGCTGTATTAACGTTCACAGTAACATTAAATCCTCCTTCTACAAACACATTGTCTCCAACCGCTGGTACTGCAGCACCCGGCGCACCGCCTGAAGTACTTGACCAAGTAGCGGTTGAATTCCAATTTCCTGTTGCAACCGAAAAAACATTAAGTGCTTGTGCAGTTGTAGCAGAAATTAATAGAATAAATAATAATAAACTTGGAATAATGCCTTTAGCACTAAATAGAAAATTATTAATAGAGCAATTGAATTTAGTGTTTTGCTTCTTTTTAAGATAGAAAATTGCCATTAAGTAAATTTTTTGTGAGTGTAATTTTGCCTTTAATACGCAAAAATAAGTGATTAGTTTTAATTTAGGCATTAAAAAAAGTATTTATTTTTAATTTTGATCAATGTATATACTAATTCTTGTTTTTAAAGCTAGATAGAGTGGGCAAAGTGATTTTTTGAAAATAAATAATCAACATTTATTTAACGAATAATTAACATAGTTTTATTAGTTAAAATAAACCAAATTTCTGTTTTTCTGCTACTTAACATGTTGATTTTTCAAAATTAGGATGCTGATTTTAATCATTTTAACATTATTTTAAACGGGAATAACGGAGAATGAAAATACTAGCTTGCGATTCTTTTTTAATCCTTCAAACGAATGAATGATGCAGAAGCTCCAAATGACTTTGTGAATGATTTTATGATTATTTTCAGCTTTAATATATGTTTCGATCAAACGCTCACTAAAATCAGAAACGTTGGGATGGATTGAATTGCAATGCTTTTGAAGGTTAGGCAATGCTCCTCTGTTATTTTGATTTAGAAAGAGATCTTGTGTTTATGCAATTGATTTGGCTAAAGAAAATTTGTTTTCCTAAGCATAAAGTGTGATTTAAATTTTATTTTTATGCCACAAAAACGAATAATTGTAATAAATAATTATCATCTGTTCATTAATTTATTTTAATGATATATTTTGGGTGTAAATTATATGATATGTTTGTAAAAAAATTAAAACATGAAATTAATTTACAAAGTTTCAACTTTGCTTTTGTGCTTCACTTTAGCATGCAACAAAAGTAATGTTGAGCCGGAGTTATCGCTTAAAGCGAATAGCGCAAATCAATTAGTAACTACTTTAATTGAAGGTTTTGAAGTTGGAACAAAAACAGCCTACACTACCGCTGATGTTACATTATCTACAGGTGTTTGGAATTTTAATGATGCATTAATTGGCAATAGCACCAGTGATCATAAAGTAGGTGCACAGTCAGCTCGAGCTAGGAATAGCGGTAAATTAACAATGAAGTTTGATAAAACTACTGGTGCAGGAATTGTTACTGTGCAACATGCTAAATATGGAACAGATGCAAGTGGTACATGGCAGTTGTGGTATAGCACCAATAGTGGTGTTAGCTATGTACAAGCCGGCGCTAATGTAACTACTTCAAGCACTAGCTTGCAAACAGCTTCATTTACTATAAACATTACAGGAGACGTGCGAATTGAAATTCGAAAAACAGATGCAGGTACCAACAGAATTAATTTTGATCAAATAACTATTAATGATTTTAGTGGTGCTAATAATCCTATACCAAGTTTAACAAGTATTACTCCAAATTCTGCTACAGCCGGAGCAACAGCGTTTACCTTAACTGTGAATGGAAATAGTTTTGTGAGCGGTTCAATTGTGAAATGGGCAAATATAGACTTGGTAACAACCTACGTAAGTGCTACTCAACTAACAGCTTCTGTTTCTGCTGCTTTATTATCAGGTGCAGGCTCAGCTAGTATAACAGTTTTCAATAGTAGCCCAGGTGGCGGAACTTCCAGTGCGGCAAGTTTTACCATTAACCCCGCAATCAGTAATGTTAAAAAGTTTTTATTTGATGCAAAACATGCTGAAACAGCTGGCAATGCTGATTGGGTTATTGATCAAGATAACAATACGCCTCAAAGAATTCCAACACCTTTGCAAAGTAACATTAATGCTAATACCGCTGGCACATATTGGACAGGTGCAATAAGTTCATGGGGTATTGCATTGGCAAAGCTAGGACATACTGTAGAAACTTTGCCTTCAACAGGAACTATTACCTATGGCAATCTAACCAATGCACAAGATCTTTCAAAATACAATGTTTTTATAATTGATGAGCCTAATACCGTTTTCACTGCTGCTGAAAAGACAGCTATTTTACAATTTGTTCAAAATGGTGGTGGCTTGTGCATGATTTCTGACCATACTGCATCAGATAGAAATAATGATGGATGGGATTCTCCACAAATATGGAACGATTTTTTTACCAATAATACCATACAAAATAATCCTTTTGGATTTAGCGTAAATTATACTAATATTTCAGGAACTACAAGCAATGTTTTTACAGGTAATCACCCTGTTATTAATGGAACCGCAGGAGCTGTAACACAAGTTCAATTTAATAATGGAGCTACCATTACGCTTAGTCCAACTGCTAACCCAAATGCAAAAGGTTTGGTATGGCGTAGTGGCTTTACTCAAAATAATACAAATTTGATGAGTGCAATAAGTACATTTGGAAACGGTCGTGCATTTATTATTTCAGACAGTTCCCCAATAGATGATGGCACGGGTGCGGCTGGCAATATTTTGTATAATGGATGGTCGGTTTATAGTCATACTAAATTAATGATGAATGCATCACTTTGGTTAGCCCAACTGCAGTAAATTATTAATAACAAGAGCATATTTACATTGAGGTGATATCGCTTTATAAATTGAAAATAGGGCAGTTTTAATACTGTTGTTAATTTTCATGCTTTGGAAGTTTTATGAGCATAGTCGCTATTAGAGATAGAGTTTTTTAAGACTCAAATCAATTTTCCTGTTCCTTGTATTTGCTTTTCTTTTCCTTCACCAACTCAGCACCTTCAACCACAAGCACCATTTCTCCTCTTATGTTTTGTGTGTTGAAATAATCAATCAATTCAGTTAAAGTACCTCTTCTGTTTTCTTCATACATCTTAGTAATTTCGCGACTTACAGCTGCTTGTCTTTGTTCGCCAAATACTTCTTTAAACTGCGTTAAGGTTTTAATTAAACGATGAGGTGATTCATAAAAAACCATTGTTCTTTGTTCTTCTTTCAAACTTTCTAAACGCGTTTGTCTTCCTTTTTTTACAGGTAAAAAACCTTCAAAACAAAATCGCTCACAATGCAATCCAGAATTTACTAAAGCTGGCACAAATGCTGTTGCGCCTGGTAAACTTGTAACTTCTATTCCCGCTTTTACGCATGCCCTAACCAATAAAAAACCTGGGTCAGAAATACCTGGCGTTCCTGCATCGGTAATTAAAGCCATGTCAATACCAGAAGCTAATTTTTCGCAAATACTTTCCAGAACTTTATGTTCGTTATGTTGATGAAATGGAATAAATTTTTTATCAATATCAAAGTGCTTTAAGAGTAGACCGCTTTTTCTAGTATCTTCAGCAATCACAGCATCAACAGCTTGCAACACTTCTAAAGCTCTTAAAGTAATATCTTTTAAATTGCCAATTGGCGTAGGAACAATATAAAGCATAATAAATAAATTTTTGTTTATAGATGTTCTAAAGGCACACAAACATTTTGTTCGCGCACATAGCATTTTAGCTTATCTTTAAATACTGATGACTTGTAAATAGATTTACCTAACAACATGCGCACGCATTCTTGTATACCTTCAATAATTGAAGGATGAGGGTGCATCATCACAGCAAGCTCTTCAATCCCTTGATTGGTGTGAATTAAATAAGCCACTGCCTGAATGGCGCTGCTCGCATGTTCGCCTACAGCGCGCATTCCTAAAAGTTTCATTTCACTATCGTTACTTACAATAATTTTAAAAAAGCCATTTGTTTTGCGCATAGCAATAGCACGTGCAATACATGAATAATCAATTTTTGCTACCTTCACACTTATACATTTCTCCATGGCTTCTTGTTCTCCCATTCCTACTGAAGCTACTTCTGGATTTAAAAACATAATGGTAGAAATGTTGGTGTATACTAAAGGTTTGATATAACGATTGCCAAACATACGTGCAACTGCATGTCGGCCTTCTCTTTCACCCACATTTACCAGTGCCATGTTAGCACTTAAATCACCAGCAACATAAATATTTGGAGCTGTTGTTAAGGTGTCATCTTCTTTCACATAGCCGTTAGGATTCAGTTCTACTCCTGCAGCACCCAAGTTTAACGCTTCAACATTTGGGATACGACCTATAGAAATTAACGCATGCTGCACCTCAAAACTAGCAACACTGTCATCGCTATATTTTAACTTATAATGAACGCGGCCATCAATAACTTCTATTTTTTGTAGGGTAGAATTCTTGTGAATAACTACACCATTTTTTTCTAAATTTTTTGTAACTGTTTGAGCAACATCTTCATCTTCAAAAGGGAGTATGCGGTCACTTTTATCAATTAAAAAAACTTTTGTTTTTCCGAGGTTCGAAAATATGGTGGCAAATTCACAACCAATAACGCCTGCACCAACCACTACAAGGCTTTCAGGTATTTTTTTGAAGTTGTTAATTCCATCACTTGTTACAATTATTTTTTCATCAACAGGTATGTTTGCTACTTTTCTTGGTCGGCTGCCCGTAGCAATTACAATATGCTCTGCATAAATGGTTTTATCCTCATTTTTCTTTTTAATAAGTATGTGGTGTTCATCAATAAATGAAGCTTTCCCTTTTTCGTAATTAAATAATTTGCTTTTAGTTTCTTTGTGCAGCAGTTTCATATGCACGGTCATCTGAAACTTCCTGTCAAACAGAGCTTCATTTACCATTTTCATCATGCCTTCAAAGGTTGCATGGTTTTCATTGGTCTCTTGTCTAATCTGCATTATTTTTTGTGAGTATTCCCACATGGTTTTACTCCATAAAGCACCATTATACAAGCCCGCACCACCAATTTTATCCTTTTCAATAAGTAATACTTTTTTACCAAAATCAATAGCACGCATAGCAGCTGCATAACCAGATGGCCCACCTCCAATTACACATAAATCATATTTGTCCATAAACTTAAAATTGATGGTTAAAAGTACTCAATTTTATTGAATAAATATTGTTTTTGTTCCAATTAAATTGCAGTAAAATTTAAGTAATTAATTACTTAATGCTAAGTTCATTAAGATCAACTTTACAAACATTTAAGTCTACTTCGTTTAAGATTCCCTTTACAACGCCTTTACAGCTGTGTTGCCAAATTGACCAGTCGCTCCATCCTTTAGGTATTGATGGTTCTTCACGTAAACGATAATCGGCAATCCATAAATGATAACCATTATTCATGTCATTAAAATAGGGCCCAAATTGTTTATTCCAAAAGCTTGCATTGGTATAAATAATAGGCTTAACATGCAATTCATCTTCAATATAGTTAATCATTTCTTTAAGATGTTTTGCAACAATTGCAGGTTTTACTTGACGATAAGCCCTGCCATTTTCTACATCAATAACAGGGAGTATATCTCCCCGTTTAAAGTTTACGATACTCAAAAAAAGTTTAGCTTGTTCTTTACCTGAATTTTGAGGACGAAAAAAATGATAAGCTCCTTTTTTTACCTTTGGGTTTATTTTCGACCAAAAGGTAGCGAACTTAGGATCTGTTATGGTAATTCCCTCGCTGGCTTTACAAATGATAAAATTAATATTGGTATCTAATTTTTCCCACATGATTGTTTGATATCTACTAATGTCAATTCCAAAACTGTAAGTAGCTTCATGTGCCGTACCTCTGGTTGTGCCTTGTATTATCTTAACATTGTTGCGCGCTTCCAAAACACCAATAAAGGTCAGTAAAAGCAACAATATAAATGACTTCATTTTTTTTGTTTAGGGATGAAAATTTAGAACATGCAAATTACTTACATTAAGTCTAGCGTATCAGTGTTTTTGTATTGTTCTATTAACACATTGGTGTTTATAATAAATGTGAATTAATTATCGTCTGTTAACTACTTTGAAGACAGTGATTTATTTATTGTTTGTAAAAAAAGATTATTTTTTCAATCACTATTATGTTAATTTCACGGCAAACAAATTGACATTAAAAACCATTCAATTAAACAATTATGAATCGTATATTTGCCAATCAATGCTGAATTATGTTTAAAAAATTTTGGAACGATTATAAAGAATATTTTGTCGACTTTTGGCAATACATCGTAATAATTTTAATAATGATTTTAGCTGCAATTTTCATACTTTAATGATATACAGCGAGGACCTAGCGAATGCTATAAAATATAAAGATGTGAATGCCAATTTGGTGAATAAACTTAAGCGTAAAAAGCCTGGTAATTTGGATCAAACTTTTCAAGATTTACATCAGCAAGTTTTTGAAGAAATTGATTGCTTAAAATGCGCTAATTGCTGTAAAACAACAAGCCCAATATTTTATATGAAAGATATTGAAAGGGCTGCTAAAGCACTCCGCATGAAGCCACTTGCATTTATTGAACAATATTTAAAAGTGGATGAAGACAATGATTATATTCTCAAATCTGCTCCTTGTGCTTTCTTAGATTATGAAAATTATTGCACTATTTATAAAGATCGTCCAACCGCATGCCGCGAATATCCGCATACTGATAGAAAAAGAATGGTGCAAATTTTGGATCTTACCTTAAAAAATACTGCTGTATGCCCAGCTGTGGCAAGAATATTTACTCATTTAAATGTATAAAATGCTAGACCATTTTAAATTTTCAAACTCAATATTCACATTGTTATTGTTAATCATCTTGTCTGGTTTTGCTTGTAAAACAAAATCGTTAAGTCAAACTAAACCTTTAGATAATAAGTTCAACGTTAAACAATCTACCAATCAGCCAAGTGTTTATCCAACTGAGCCTGGCACATGTTTAATTCAAGGCTATATTTTAAGTATATTACCAATTGAAGAAACAAATATTGATGAGCCTTGTAAATCTTTTGCTTGCAAAGCAAATGTAATAATCACAAAAAGCAGTAGTTGTGGATTTGGGGTGGCGGTCAAACCTTCGGCAGGTGATACACTTTTGGTGAATTTCCTTCATTCTATAGCTTCTAGCGAAGTATTTAATAAAGTATATCCTGCAAAAGTTAATTTACCTGGCATAAAACAAGATCAACTTTTTGAAGCTCAAATTAAAATTAAATTATTGCCTAATGATAAATTAAATTATATCATAGGTAATTATGAACTTATATATTAAAACGATTACTATTTTTACTTATTAAAATGATGTTCTATAAAATGAAAAATTACAATATAATTTTAGGTATAGCTTTTAGCCTTTTAGGCTTGCATGCGGTGGCTCAAAATAATTCACCATTGGCTTCACCCGATGATCCTAAAGGGCGCTCTGCTTGGGAATTAAAAAGACTTGCCGACCCTGAAACAGGTAAAATACCTGCACGTATCAGAGAGCGTGAGTTAATGTTTTCTTCTACTTTGCCAAGCGATAATCAGTTTAATAACAGGGCTGAAAATGTAAATTGGCATCCCAGAGGACCGTACAATGTAGGAGGAATAACGAGAGCGCTTGCAATGGATGTGAATGACGAAAATGTGATAATGGCAGGAACAAATTCAGGTGGCGTTTGGCGTTCAATAGATGCTGGCCAAACATGGACACAGATTACACAAAAAGACGATTATCATGGAATTACTTGTATTGCGCAAGATAAAAGACCTGGCCATACAAATGTGTGGTATTTTGGTTCGGGAGATCCATATTGCAGTGCCAGTGCGGGCGGTGCTTTTTATTCAGGCAATGGGGTGTATAAGTCTATTGATAATGGTTTAACATGGAGTAAACTCACAGGCACGGCACCAAATACACCTCAAAGTTTTGATAGCAATTGGGATGTGATTTATAGAGTGCTGGCCTATCCATCAGATACAGTAAACGATGTAGTATTTGCCTCTACCTATGGAGCAATTTATAAAAGTTCAAATGGGGGCACAACTTGGGCAATGGTAAGAGGAAATGGGAATTCATTTTACACCGATTTAAATATCACACCCAATGGTGTATTGTACGCTACACTCGGCAGTGATGGTGGAGCAACTAAAGGGATATATCGTTCTGCCGATGGTGTAAATTACACCAATATTACACCTCCAAACTTTGCAACTACTTATGATAGAATAGTTTCTGGCTATGCGCCGTCCAACGAAAATATTGTTTATTTTTTAGGCAATACCCCGGGTTTTGGCACTCCCGATACAAATTATTTAGGTAATGTTGAGTGGAATAGTTTATGGAAATACACTTACATTTCAGGTAATGGTGATAGTGCTGGAGGAATATGGGAAGATTTGAGTAATAGTTTGCCCACATCAGGCGGTCCGTTTGATAAATTTTCATGCCAAGGTTCTTACGATCTTGTATTAAAAGTTAAGCCAGATGATCCGAATGTTGTATTCATTGGAGGAACCAATTTGTATAGATCAACCAATGGTTTTGCAAATCCTTCAACCAACAAATTTGTGGGCGGTTATGAAGAAGGTGCTACGTTGCCAGTCGTTTTGTCTTATCAAAATCATCATCCTGATCAACATGAAATTTTGTTTTATCCTTCCAATCCAAATAAAATGTTGAGTGGCAATGATGGTGGTGTTTTTAAAACAGATAATTGTTTACAAGATACTATGGAATGGACTTCTTTAAACAATGGGTACCTCACCACTATGTTTTATACTTTGGCTATTGACCATGGTACACCCGGAAATGAAGTAGTAATAGGAGGTGCACAAGACAATGGTTCTTGGTTTACAAATGACACAGTGTTAACTAATCCATGGGTTACACCTCGAGGTGGCGATGGCTCTTTTTGCGCTATTGCAGATGGTAGAAGCGCTTATTACTTTTCTATTCAAAATGGTAAAATGATGAAAGCTAATGTTGATAATAACGGAACTATAACCTCTTTTGCCAGAATAGACCCTGCCGATGGAAAGGGTTATCAGTTTATAAATCCGTTTACATTAGATCCAAACAATAATAACATAATGTATTTGGCTGGTGGTAAATATTTATGGAAAAATACAGATTTAAGCGGCATACCAATGATTAACAATTGGGATTCTATAAGCACGAATTGGGTGCATTGGCCTGATTCTGTGCCTCTCTCAGGTGCTGAAATTACAGCCATAGGTGTTTCAAAAACACCTGCAAATAGGGTTTATTATGGAACAAGTAAAAAAAGAGTTTATCGCATAGATAATGCAGATGTTGGTACGCCAACCCCAGTTGATATTTCAGGTAATACTGCTCCTAATAGCTTCCCAGCGAATGGTAATGTAAACTGTATAGCTGTTGATCCTCAAGATGCTGATAAAGTGCTGGTGGTATTTTCAAATTATTCGATATACAGCCTCTACTATTCAGCCAATGGAGGTAATACCTGGAGAAAAGTGGCAGGTAATTTAGAACAAAATACCTCAGGTTCAGGAAATGGTTCAAGCATAAGATGGGCAAGTATTATACATCCTCCGCAAGGTGGAACGGCTTATTTGTTAGGAACTAGTACCGGTTTATATGGTACCGTAAATCTTGATTCTGCAAATACAGTTTGGATACAATTAGCAGCCAATGATATAGGTAAAATAGTTGTTTCTATGCTTGATTACAGAGAAAATGATGGAAGATTGTTAGTGGCAACGCATGCTGCAGGTATGTATTCTGCCTATATTAAAAATGTTGATCAGTTGCCAAACCTCACCAATATTAAGAAAATTGACAATGCAAGTACGGTTAGCATATTCCCAAATCCTACAAAGGATATTTGTAATATTGAGTTTGAAAATAGTAGAGAGCAAAAGGTATCATTTACACTTCTTGATGCTATGGGTAAAAAGGTGCAGGAAATGCTAACAAAGAATTTTGGTCAAGGTAAAAACACATTTCAAATCGTTTTAAACAATTTGCCCAAAGGAACCTACTATGTTAAAATAAATTTTGAACAGGAGGAGATAAGCAAACTGATTGTTTTAGAGTAACTTGCTTGATTATAATCATTCTAAATTACAACTTTGAAAAACAGTTAATAAAATCGTGATTGCTATCAAAAATATTTTTTTACTTTTACGCGCTGAAAATAAATTAACAAACTTTTTATGTCAAGTCACGCTGCTACAACACAAGTAAAAGCCAATTGGGGCGGAGGAGGAGTTTCACCTCTTGGTGCGAGTTACGGAAAGCTATATATGTGGTTTTTCCTTGTTTCTGATGCCTTTACCTTCTCAGGTTTATTAACTGCATATGGATTTATGCGCCACAAATACACAGATTTTTGGCCTAATCCAGGACATGTATTTCACCATTTTCCTTTTTACGAAGGTAGTGTGCCATTGGCCTATGTGGGTTTAATGACCTTTATCCTCATTATGAGTTCTGTAACTATGGTGCTTGCTGTAGAAGCTGGACACAGAAATAAGAAAAATGAAGTGGCTAAATGGATGTTGTTGACCATCATTGGTGGTTTAATGTTTGTTGGTTCTCAAGCTTGGGAATGGTATAACTTTATATCAGGAACTGCCGAAGGCGCTGTGAGAAATATTTTTGTTGACGGCGTTTGGAAAGATCAATTGATACATGGAGCTAATCTTCAATATAACGAGTATGGTTTACCTGTGTTTGGAGATTTTTTCTTCTTTATCACTGGTTTTCATGGTTTCCACGTATTTAGTGGTGTTGTTATTAATTTCATCATTTATTTGAATGTTATTAAAGGAACCTATGAAAAAAGAGGCCATTACGAAATGGTTGAAAAAGTTGGTTTATACTGGCATTTTGTGGATTTAGTATGGGTATTCGTATTTACCTTCTTCTATTTATTATAATCATATTAACTCATAATAATACAACATTTTATGGAATTTAACGATGGCTATCCTGTTTACGAAACAATGGCAGTTCATGATGAAGATCATGGTAAACATGTACGCAAGGTAATTTGGAAGGTATTCTGGATTATGCTTGGTGTAACGCTTGTAGAACTATTTGTTGGTTTTAAAGCAGAATCATTAGGACTTGGAAAAGTGTTTTTGCAGTTTTTCTTTATAGGTTTAACTATTGTGAAGGCTGGTTATATTGTACTTTCTTTCATGCACTTAGGTGACGAAGTAAAAGCATTAAAATGGGTGCTACTAGGTCCGTTTATTGTGTTGGTTTTATACCTTATTTTTATGGTAGATGTTGGCGAAGGAAACTATGCTAAATCTAGAAGATATGTAATGGACAAAAACGTTACTGATGCTCCTCACCATGCATCTGGTGAAACTAAACAAGGCGAAGCTCATCAAGGTGCAGCTGAACATCATTAATTTTAAACTTATCTCTAGCAGATTTGTTTAACAATGATGACTAAAAGCACACATACCTGGAATAAAAAGATTTTCTTCTTCTCCATATTTATAATCCCATCACTTTTGTGCTTGGGATTTTATTATTTTGCCATACGTAAGCCGCTCACACAAGGCAGAACAAATATTTTTGTAAAGCTGCCACACTATGGTCCTGCGCAATTAGCAGAAAATAATAAAGATTCTGTTTTCTATAAAATTCCTTATTTCAACTTTATGAATCAACAAGGAAAAGAGGTGAGTTCTGTTGCATTAAAGAATAAAATTTTTGTTATTGGTGTAACAGACTATAATGGACAAAATGCTGATAAGCTTGCTGCTCAATTATACAGAGTGCAAGATAAATTAAGTTATTTGAAGAAAGATTTTCAAATTATCATTGTGCTTAATCAGATTGGAATCGATACCATTACCAATTTAAGCTTGTATGCCGAAAAAGTGCATGCAGATAATAGAATATGGAACATGGTTGCTGGTGCAAAACAAGAATTGATAACTATTTTTGAAAAAAACGATCTCTTTGGTACCAATCCTTCTTCCTTTGCTAAAAGCAATGAATTGTTACTAATAGATAGAAACCATCAGATAAGAGGTCATTATTCTGGAAGCAATCTAAAAGAAGTAAACAGAATGATTGATGAGGTAGTTGTTTTAGCAGCTGAATATGGTAAAATAAAAAATATGTAGTTTTTTAATAAAAATTATGAACGATAAATTAACTTTTAGAATTGTTTTAGGGATTTCCATTTTTGTGTTTATTGCTGTGGTTATTTTGAACCGCAAAATATTACCAGTGCCCGAACATATACCAGATTTTGTTTATCAACTGCCAAAACTAAATGCCTTTATAAACGGTACATGCAGTATCCTTTTAATGATTTCATTGTATTTTATCAAACAAAAAAATATTGTGATGCATAAGAAAATCAATATTGCAGCATTTATCTTGTCATCTTTATTTTTAGTTTCTTACATCACTTATCATTGGTTGGCAAAAGAAACGGCTTATCCTACCGGTAATCCAATGCGACCAGTGTATTTAACGATATTGATAAGTCATATCATTTTAGCTGCTTTGGTTTTACCCATGGTATTGATGTCATTTTACTATGGCTTACAAATGGATGTAGTAAAGCACCGTAAATTAGTTCGTTTTGCTTATCCCATTTGGTTGTATGTTACTATTACTGGTGTTGTAGTTTATTTAATGATTTCACCTTTCTACCAAAATTAAATCAGTATTTTTGTTGCCATGAAACGCAGTTTTTTATACAGCATATTTGTAGTGGCATTTTTCTTTTGCTTAAAAGCAGATGTATTTGCCCAAGGATGCGTGCAATGCCGCATGGGTCCTTCGTCTAACTTAGAAGGAGGAGGAAATGTGGCAAGAGGCATCAACTCAGGTATTTTGTATTTAATGTTAATCCCTTATTTGCTAATTATGTCAATTGTGGCTTATGTTTTTAGAAAACAATTGAATGAAAAATGGATGCTGATTAAAGCTTTTTTTGGACAAAAAATAACGCATTAATAAAATTGGAATAATTCAATTCTCTTTTTATCTTTGCCCTTAGTTCTTTAAAAATACTTATCCAGAAAGGTGGAGGGACAAGCCCTGTGAAACCTTGACAACCCTTTAAATAGCAATGTTTAAAGAAGGTGCCAATTCCTGTTCATTAGCAATAATGAAGCAGATAAGTCAGAATATAAATTTGAATTCAAAAATCATCATAATTTATCTCCTCTGACTTTAAAATCAGGGGAGATTTTTTTTGCAGTGAATTGAATAATGATCAAGGAACAAGAAATGTTGAATAAGAATAATGAATTAATTTATGGATTAATTTTTATTAGATAAAGAAATAGTTTAGAATAGATTTAATTGAAATGGAAATATTGAATGAAAAAAATGCACGAAAATTTGATATTAACGAGAGGTTAATAAACCTAGCTGTATCAATTATCAAGGTGTGCGAATCTGTAAATACTACCAAATCAGGAGTACATTTAACCAGTCAATTGTTAAGATCGGGCACTTCTCCAGCTCTCAACTATGGTGAAGCACAAAGTGCCGAATCGCGGAATGATTTTATTCACAAATTGAAAATTGCACTCAAAGAATTAAGAGAAAGCTATAATTCACTCCAAATAATACAACGAGCAGAACTGTCAAATAATATTCAACTCATTGAAAAAACAAGCAAAGAATGCAATGAGTTGATAGCAATTTTGGTAAAAAGTATTGAAACAGCCCAAAAAAATAACCATGATAAATAAACATCAAATTCAAAATTCAAATTTTATATTCCTTGTTTCTTATTCATTATTCAATAACAATGTTAGTTAAAATCAATCAATATTCAATGATACTACCTCAACTTCATCATTCACATTTTAAATTCCTTGTTTCTTGTTCATTATTGATTCACTATACTCACTATTACCAATAAAGCCCAAAATTAAACCGTATACATCTTAGAACCGATCATATAAAACTATGTCAGACATTAGCAAAGAATTAGAAAAACGTGTATTAGTAATCGATGGTGCCATGGGTACCATGATTCAACAATATAAACTCGAAGAAAAAGATTATCGTGGGAAGCGATTTGCCGATTGGCATAAAGATCTTAAAGGGAATAACGATTTATTATCCCTAACGCAACCACACATTATTAAAACTATTCATAAAGAATATCTCAAAGCTGGAGCTGATATCATTGAAACTAATACGTTTAGTGATACAACTATTGCCATGGCCGATTATGATATGCAAGCATTGGCTTATGAATTGAATTATGAGTCTGCAAAAATCGCCAAAGAAGCAGTTGCAGAATTTTTAGCTTCGCCTGAGGCTAATGGCCGCAGTGCAGCATTTGTGGCTGGTGCCATTGGCCCAACAAACAGAACTTTATCACTTTCACCAAATGTAAACGATCCTGGATACAGGGCCATTACTTTTGATGAACTTGTTGAAGCATACGCAGAGCAAGTAAAAGGGCTTATTGATGGTGGTGTTGATTTACTTTTGATAGAAACTATTTTTGATACGCTTAACGCGAAGGCTGCTTTATTTGCTATCCAAAATTATTGCAAGGAAAAAAATATCATCATGCCAGTGATGGTTTCTGGTACTATTACAGATGCCAGTGGTAGAACACTTTCCGGACAAACTACCGAAGCTTTTTTAAATTCTGTTTCGCATGTTGATTTGTTGAGTGTTGGTTTAAATTGTGCACTTGGTGCTAAAGACATGCGTCCGTATTTAGAAGAACTTTCTGAAAAAGCTCCTTTCTATGTGAGTGCTTATCCGAATGCAGGCTTGCCAAATCAGTTTGGTGAATATGATCAAGATGCCCATGAAATGGGACATCAAATTGAAGATTTTTTAAAAGCTGGATTTTTGAATATAGTGGGTGGTTGTTGTGGTACAACTCCTGCCCATATTAAAAGAATTGCTGAATTAGCAAAAGTGGCAAAGCCTCGCAAAAAACCTGCGCCTGATACCTTAATGCATTTAAGCGGATTAGAGCCCGTAACGCTGCGCCCAGAAAGTAATTTTATGAATGTGGGGGAAAGGACCAATGTAACTGGTTCTAAAAAGTTTCTACGACTCATTAATGAAGGTAATTATGAAGAAGCACTTGCCATTGCTAAAGATCAGGTTGATGGTGGGGCACAAGTAATTGACATAAACATGGATGAAGGCATGTTAGATAGCGAAGCATGTATGACACGTTTCTTAAATTTAATTGCTTCTGAACCTGATATTGCAAGAGTGCCAATTATGATTGATTCAAGTAAATGGACAGTTATAGAAGCTGGTTTAAAATGTGTGCAAGGTAAAGCCATCGTAAACTCTATTTCATTAAAAGAAGGTGAAGAAAAGTTTATTGAACAAGCACTAAAAGTAAAACAGTATGGCGCTGCTGTTATTATAATGGCATTTGATGAAGTGGGCCAAGCGGATACCCTGGAAAGAAGAAAAGAAATTTGTAAACGTGCTTATGATATTTTAGTAGATAAAGTAAAATTCACTGCACAAGATATTATTTTCGATCCTAATATTTTTCCTGTTGCAACCGGCATGGAAGAACATCGCTTAAATGCCTTAGACTTTTTTAATGCCACAAAATGGATCAAAGAAAATTTGCCTTATGCTAAAGTAAGTGGTGGCGTTAGTAATGTGTCATTTTCATTTAGAGGTAATGATCATGTGCGCGAAGCTATTCATTCTGCATTTTTGTATCATGCTGTTGGCGCAGGAATGGATATGGGTATTGTTAATCCTGCGCAATTAGTTGTGTATGATGATATAGAGAAAACCTTGCTTGAATTAATTGAAGATGTTTTATTGAATAGGAGAGATGATGCTACAGAAAGATTAGTAGATCATGCAGAATCATTGAAAGGTATCACTAAAGAAAAAACAGAGAAGTCGGAAGAATGGCGCAATGGTTCGGTAGAAGAACGATTGAGCTATGCTTTAGTAAAAGGTTTGACAGATTATATTGATGCAGATACAGAAGAAGCTCGCGTTAAGTTAGGTCGTCCGCTGCATGTTATTGAAGGCCCATTAATGGCCGGTATGAATATCGTTGGTGATTTATTTGGTGCAGGAAAAATGTTTTTACCTCAAGTGGTGAAAAGTGCACGTGTAATGAAAAAAGCGGTTGCTTATCTTGAGCCTTATTTATTAGCAGAGAAGGAAGCCAATAAATTAGCAGGCATTGTTGGCGATGGCAGGACAAATGCAGGTAAGATTTTATTAGCCACTGTAAAAGGCGATGTGCATGATATTGGTAAGAATATAGTTGGTGTAGTATTGGCTTGCAACAATTATGAAATAATTGATTTGGGAGTCATGGTTTCGGCAGATAAAATATTAAGTGAAGCTAAAAAACACAATGTTGATGTGATTGGTTTGAGTGGATTGATAACTCCTTCGCTCGATGAAATGGTTCATGTGGCAAAAGAAATGGAACGTTTAGAATTTAAAATTCCATTATTGATTGGTGGTGCAACTACTTCTAAAGTGCATACTGCAGTTAAGATTGCTCAAAATTACTCAGGCCCTGTAGTGCATGTTAATGATGCAAGTAAGTCGGTGCCGGTGGCTAGCAGTTTAATTTCTGATGAATTGCGTAATAACTTTATGGATGAGGTGAATAAAGATTACGAGCGTTTGCGCGAACAAAATAAAAATGCGCAATCGCAAAATAAATTTATAACTATTGAAGAAGCACGTGCCAATAAATTCCCTATTGATTGGAACAACACAGCAATTACAAGCCCTAAATTTTTAGGAACACAAGTTTTTGAAGATTATGATTTATCTGAAATAGCCAGTTACATTGATTGGACTCCATTTTTTCACAGTTGGGAACTAAAAGGCGCTTATCCCAAAATATTGAATGACACAGAAAGAGGGGTTGAAGCAACTAAACTTTTTAATGATGCACAAGAAATGCTGCAACAAATCATTAATAAAAAATGGTTAACAGCCAAAGCTGTAATAGGCATTTTTCCTGCTAATGCAGTAGGAGATGATGTTCATTTGCATGCTGAAGAAAATGAATTTGTGTTTCATACCTTGCGTCAACAAACTAAAAAACCTGCTGGGCAATATAATGAAGCGCTTGCCGATTTTATTTGCCCATTAGGGAAGCAAGATTATGTGGGCAGCTTTGCCCTTTCTACTGGTTTTGGTATTGATGCACACGTAGCTGGTTTTGAAGCCGATCATGATGATTATAGTGCAATCATGATAAAAGCTTTAGCAGATAGATTAGCAGAAGCATTTGCAGAATTAATGCATAAAAAAGTGCGTAAAGAAATTTGGGGCTATGCTATTAACGAAGAACTAAAAAATGAAGATTTAATTAAAGAAGAGTATGCTGGAATTAGGCCTGCACCAGGTTATCCAGCACAACCCGATCATACCGAAAAGAACACCATTTGGAAATTATTAGATGTTGAGAAAACAATTGGAATTACATTAACTGAAAGTTTAGCTATGGTGCCAACAGCTGCAGTAAGTGGTTTGTATTTTTCACATCCTCAATCGCATTATTTTGGTATTGGAAAAATAAGAAAAGATCAAGTACAAGATTATGCAAAGCGCAAGCAAATGAGCCTTGAAGATGCAGAACGTTGGTTAGGACCTAATTTGGGATATTAGTTTGAGGTGTTTAAATGAATTTTAAAGATAAGCTATTACTTTGATTCATCTGAAAATTGAGAATACACCAAATTATTAAATAAAATTTTAAAAGATATTTAATATAAAAAATTATCAAACATCGGGTTTTGAAATTAAAGCTTAATTATTTTATAAGCCTGCTTCATGTCATTTTCAAGTCTTAATATATAAATCCCTTGAGCTAAATTCCTCAAATCAATTATTTTATTTTCTAAAGTTAATGTTCCAGAGAGGCAAATTCTTCCTGTATTATCACTAATAGAATAACTTAATTTTGATAAACTTGAATCAAAAATGATATTTACATTTTCACATGTTGGATTAGGAAATATTGTAAAAGGTTCTGATTTAGATTTAAATTTAATTCCAGCACCTAATGTCGGGTTCTCAAGAGTTACTATAAAAGGATGAAAAGTACCAGGCTCATTACAGGAAAATGCTCCAAAGTTAATTCCAGAAAAAGTGCCTAATTCAGCACATCCTGCTAAAATAATATCTTCATTTTGGTTAAGTGTCATACCACCAGGATAATTACGTTGACCGCCACATTGAACTACAAAATTTGGATTCCCATTCGAATTGTAAGAGGCAACATATATTTTATCGGTCCAATTTGGATAAGTGGTAAGCAAGCTATCACAGATTTCGGTATTGTCGGCGAAATTTCCGTAAATATAAATATTTCCACTATTGTCAGAAACAGCAACTTTAATATTGTCATTCCCAGCAGTATAACCTTCTTGTCTATACCATATAATATTACCAGATGAGTTGTATTTAAGTATCACAAAATCATATGGCGAGCCAAATTGAGTATTTGATTGCAAAGTGTCACCATTTATGTAACAATTTAATTGAAAGGATAATAGAAGTATAGGATTGCCCAAAGCATCTGCCGTAATACTGGAAATTGTTTGAACTCCATTGCCATTTATTGATTTTATCCAATCAATATTGCCTGAGGTATCAGCCTTTGCAAAGAATGAGTCAATATCATTTGTTCCAGTTAAAGTTTGTCCTCCTAAATTAAAATTAAATGCATAATGCCCTGCTAGGAAAAGATTGCCTAAATTGTCAATAAAAATACTATTTCCTGAGTCATTATTTGGTAAACCACATGTACCACTGTAGTTCCCCCCAAACTTTTTAAACCAGATAGAATTGCCAGAAGCATTAATTTTACCAAAAAAACCATCGCTAGTACCAGATGAAGTAAGTGTTGTATTTTGAAATATAATTTGGCTTTCAAAATAACCAGTATAGTATATATTTCCTTGATTGTCTTTTGTAAGATTGTTGATATTCATTCTTTGTGATGAAGGGACACCTGCACCATTAAAATGTTTCATCCAAAGTAGATTGCCGGAATTACTAAATTTTGCAATAAAAGTATTGTTTTGGCTAGTAGATACAATTGAATCATTGCCTATAATTAATTTTGTTTTAAACCATCCTGCAACATAAAGAGAACCATCTAATGTTATCTCAATAGCATTTGATTGCATTGATGGTGATCTCATTGATACAGCCCATTGCAAAGTTCCCTGTCCATCAGATTTTATCAGAAATCCATTTGAGCTATTGCTATTAGAAGCGAGGGTAATACTATCAAAACTAATATTATTATAAAAAAAGCCAGTACTGAAAGTATTCCCCGAATTGTCACTTACAATATCATTAATGAAACTGCTAGCAGAACTTGAATAAAACTTAGCCGAGAGAAATGATTGTGACATTGAAACCGAACTGATAAAAGTATTGAAAATGATTAATGCACATAAAATTCCCCTTTTTGAAAAAGCCTTTCGGGAAGCTAAGTTTCTCTTTCCTACAAAAAATTGTATAATTTCAATGAAAATCATAAGACTAGTATTTACTTTACACAAACAGCAGCGGCCTTTATTTTTTTTGCCTTGCCTTCATTCACTTCAAAGCCTATATACTCTTTTCCTAAATTGACTTTAATGTATTGCATGTTATTAGCACAAAGCTTTAACCACTCGCTTGCTGAAACTGAATAAAATGGAAAATAATTGCTCGATTCGGTCATCTCATCGGCTTTGCCAATTGGTAAATATTTGTCTTCAGCAATTCCGTTAACGGTTTCATTGTTCGTCAATAAAAAGCTTAAAGTATCGCCTTTTTGAATATTGTTTTTTTGCAATTCAGCCATAGTAATTTCTAAGCCAATTCTATAATTCTCTCCGTCTTTAATGGTCCAAACTATAAATTGATTTGTTATAGCGGTCATAATTCGTTTTTTTTGTAAGCCTGTTTTACTATCTGTTTCTTCAAAAGTAAATGCGCATTTTTGAGCAAAAGTTAAACTGCCAATTGCGAGGCAAAATAATAAAGTTAAAATGGTTTTCATTTCGTATTTTTTTTCAAATTAAGATATTTTTTTTGAGGTTTAATCAAAAAATACAAAACGATATCAAAAAAGTTGCGTTAACAATATGAAAAATAACCAGCAATACTTAATATTTGTGTATTATACAATTATTGCAAAGCGTTAATTGTAGCAGTTTCTGCGGCTTGAATGGCTAATTCAATTCTAATTAAATTATAGATCACCAATGATATTGGTAGTTTTTCGAAATTTGAAACTTCCCAACTTACTTGTTCTCCATATACAGTAATTTGTTCCGTGTTCAAATTGCTCAAGTCAACATTTGGGAAGCACTTTTTTAAGGTTTGCTTATAAGCTTCTATTTTCGATTTCAATTTTTTAGCAGTGTATGTGAATTGAGCATATTCATCGTTAAGTAATCTTTCGGTAAGAAAATTATTACCTCCACTTGTGCGTAAATCATCTATATTTATTTTTTCTGCTTGCTGCTCTGTGATGTCTTCACTGACTGAAATTAAATAAATTTTCATTTTACTAATGTAATTCGTCATGCTGTCAGTGGCCACCTGCAGGTCCTTTAATTGTATCAGCTTTACTGAATCTGCAGCGTGCTTTTTGAACATCAATTCAAAATTCTTATTAATTGCTTTGTTGTTGTATTGAAGTAAATCATCACTATCTGTTACCCCTCTCCAAAAACTATCAGAGGTTGTTTTTGAGAGGCCAGTGCCCGATTCAGAAATAAATAAACCTACACCAGCAATAATTAAAATGATCGTGGCAGTTGCATTCATCTTATTTGTGGTGTTTTTGTAAATACTTAAAATGTAAATAGGCAAGTATCCCAAAATAAGTAATGAACAGCCAGAGATAATAATCATTCTAGCGCCAGGCCAATGCAAAACGCGAAACAATATGCCAGCACAAACAAGAATGGAAGCAATAAATCCAACGATACTTAAAACAATACTTCTGTTGTTTTCATCTGTTGATTTAAATTTGAGAATAAATAAAATAGGTAAGAATAATACTGTTAGGAAAAATACGCCAACAAGTATCATCACATTTGCACCGGGCCAGTGTTGGATTTTAAATATTGATCCTATTAATATCATCAATGACGATACATAACCCGAAATTTTCATTGTTGTGTTCATAAAATAATAGTGTTTGAATGTGAGTAGTCGATTTGTTTCTTCTTGTATTTCCTTCAACCCTTTTTCTCCAAAAAGCAAAAGTGTTTGTTGATATACAGTCTCGAAGTTCCTGTATTCATCGAGTTCATTTTCAATTAAACAACATATGTGATCCAGCAGATCGATACTGAGGTCAGGAGATGTGATTCCCCTAACCCTGATATCGTTTTCAATAAAGGCAATCTGTTCTTCTGTTAAACTTAACATAATTAAATGCTTGGTTTAAGATCAAGTAAAATATTCATGGTTTGAATGAAATCAGCAAATTCGTAAATCTTTTCCTTAGCTCGCTCATTTCCGGTGTGAGTTAGCGTATAGTATTTCCTTATTCGTTTGCCAATGTTAACCGTTTCTGTTGTTACCACACCCTCGGCTTCCAGCTGATGAAGCAAAGGATAAAGTGCACCTTCGGTGATAACAATTTTAGCGTTGGTTAACTCTTTTACTTTTTGTGTAATCTCATAACCATACATTTGTTTAGTGTCGGTTAACAGTTTTAAAATAACAGTTTTTAAAGTGCCTTTAATTAGCTCTGATGAATACATAAGGCAAATATACATAAGAAAATTATGTATAAGCGATTAATGTATCTAAAAAAAACTTAATTAATTGATAAACAGGTGTATAAAATTTACATCAAGCCTTAAATATTTCAAGTTAGTGATGAAATAATTAGTTTTTTATTATTGGCTTGTACTCAATTTATTTTTTCAGGATGGGTTTGCGACTAATTATAATTCCATTTTAGTAAGGTTGTGCGCCAAAACATCTAAAAATTTTGTCAAGGGTTTTTCTACCATCATTTTAAGCATGGGATTTAAATCAGCTTCTAAAAACAATTGTGCTTTGCATTGCTCAGCACCATCAGCAGATATGGCTACTTTTAAAAAAACAGCAGCCGGCAATTTACCAAGCCCTTTGTATACAATATTTGTGAATGGGGTTTGCTCTATAATCATAAAGCCTATTGAAGGCATTCCTTTTAAAGTAAAGGTACATTCTGTTTCAGTACTGTTCCAATCGCTAACCTCAGATGGCATTAACTTTTGGAAGTTGTTGAGGTTAGTTAAAAAAGTGTAGATGTTTGTGCTTGGTTTAGCTATAGCTACCTCTTGCGATTGTAATTTTGTTTGACTCATGCGATTATTTTTTTAAGATTATTTTATTTTCCCCACGCAGCTGGATCTAGCAGCCAACTGTTTAATGAATCCATATCACTGGCACTTACATAGCCTATTTCTAGCGCAGCTTCAAGTAAAAAGTAATAATTAGTTAAAGTATATAAACTGCATTTTTTTTCATTAAAACTAGCACTTGCTTTTTCAAATCCGTAGGTAAATATAGCTGCCATTCCTAAAACTTCTGTGCCAGCATTTTGCAAAGCATCTACCGCTTTTAAGCTGCTCATGCCAGTGCTAATTAAATCTTCAATTACCAATACTTTATCGTTAGTATTTACGCGGCCTTCAATCATGTTGCCTAATCCATGCTCTTTTGCAGATGCTCGAACGTATGCAAATGGTAACTGCAATTCTTCTGCAACCAATATTCCATGTGCGATAGCGCCTGTTGCAACACCAGCAACCAATGTTGTTTCGCTATAATTTTCCTTAGCTAATGTTGCAAAACTTTGTGCAATAATTTTCCTTGTAGCAGGGTAGGAGAGCGTAACTCGATTGTCGCAATAAATAGGACTTTTCCATCCGGAAGCCCATGTAAATGGATTGTTTGGTTCAAGCTTTACAGCTTTTGCCTCTAATAAAAGCACTGCTATTTGCTTGGCTATATTTTCTTTATAAATCATACTTCAAACCTACAGCTATTTTTTGTAAATAGATGAAAACGAGGGCAATTTTTAATACTTTTGTTTGTTAATAAAATTGCATGGAACTCTACAAAATATACTACTCGGACAAAAAAATTATTATTGCCGATGAAGCTGATTTGAATTTTAATGAGCATAATACTTTGTTTGCAGCCTTTGACAATGCAGATATTTTACAGGCCTTAATACAAAAAATGCTTACTGGTCCTGGTATTGATACACTTTATGTTTATGGCGAAAGTCCGCAATTGATTTGGGATATATACAAATCTTTATATTCAATTATTGAAGCTGCAGGTGGACTAACACTAAACAAAGCGTCGCATGCCTTGCTCATTTTTAGAAACGGAAAATGGGATTTACCTAAAGGTAAAGTAGAGAAAAAAGAAACTTTGGAAGAAGCAGCCATGCGTGAAGTAATTGAAGAGTGTGGCGTGAAAGACCTTGTTATAGAATCAAAACTTTGTGATACTTATCATGTTTACACATTAGATAACAAAGAAATTTTGAAAATCTCGCACTGGTATTTAATGCGCTGCCATGATAATGAACCAGAGTTAATTCCTCAAATTGTTGAAGGAATTACTGATGCTAAATGGATGACAGCCAATGAAACGCTCAATATTCTTGATAATTCCTATTCTTCGGTAAGAGATGTTTTAACAAGGTTTTTTATTAGATCGCTATAGGGCTATTTTTTTCTTATCAATTGCTTTATAAAATTGTCCATGTTGTTGCTAGGAGCGGCGGCATTTCCTTTAAGCACATCACCTTCTGTATCTAATAAAACATAATATGGTATGCTTTTTACATTGTATTCTTTCCGAATTGATTTGTCGGTATCGTGAAGTAAAATCCAATTGAATTTATTGTTATTGAAGTATTGTTTTTCGGCTGCTACATTTTCTCCAATTGCCACGCTTATAAAGATCACACGGTTGCCATATTTTTGTTCTAATTTTTGAATATACTTTAATTCTTGCAAAGATTCAACACTCCAATCGGCCCAAAAGTTTATATAAACATAATTGCCCTTTAAATCAGCAATGCTTTTATATTTTGGATGTAATAAAACTAACTCTGGGGCTGGCGAACCAGTTTCTAGCGCATTCATATCATCTAATAAAATTTTAGCTATTAATCTGTTTTGTGCGCTCCATCCTTTCAATGCAATATAATTCATCAATAAACTAATATTGTTGCGATTGTTATCTTTTAAATAATACCATTCTCTTAATCCGGTAAGTAAAATTAGTTCTCGTAAAGTGTCATTTTTTAATAAGGTATCGGCCTTGTAAATGCTACTCATGGCATTGCTATAGCTGTGCATTTCATTGATATCATTAAATAAATCAATCCCTTTAGGCTTAAGTGACAATTGCTTTAAGTATTGTTTGTAAAAAGCCTCAAAGTAATTCATATACATGGGATGCAAATAGTTTACTGGTCCACTGAAATATTTTTTAAATTGATAAGCATGATTTGTAAAGCAAGCTTCTTCGATAGGTGCAATGCTATATTCAATGTATGTTTTTAAAAAATTAGGTGCCGCCTCAAATTCTTTTTTAATGATGTTATTTTTAAAATTAAGTAATTCTTTTTGTAAAATTCTTGGCTGTGCAAAGTAAATATTATTGTTTGTATAAAAAGCAGAAAGCAAGTTTTCGAAATAAATTATTCTATTGTTCAAACTTTGGTCATTTTTATTCAAAATGTGCATGTTTACTGCATTCTCGGCACCTAAATTTTGTGTTGTATTGGTGTCTGTTTTGCTAAGCTCAAGCAGGTAAGTTGAATCGGGTTCTGCATAAATAAAAGCCCTTGTTTGATTTGTTTTGATTGTGATTTTTTGAATTTCATTCAATGTAAATTGAACCTTCACTATACCATTTGAATCAGTGTTTAAAGTTTGAATTAATATTTCTTTGTTTGTAAAATAATCTTCATAACGAATAATTCTGACAGGCTTTTCGGCATAATCAGGTATTTTAACTTCTAGCTTTACTTGAGCTAAAGCCATGGTGTTGATTATGAATAGGAGAAAGAAAATGTTTTTTTTTATCATATATATTGTTGCATGAATTTATGCGGTAACACAAACATAGTTATTACTATGCAATAGCATGTTTAAGGAATAGAATAGTTTCAAAAATTATGCCTTTGTTATGTTCAACAATTAACGTAAAACTACGATGTGTCCTATTTGATTGATTGTTTTATCAGGTGCACAGTAACTTCTGTAATCAACTTTATAAACGTACACTCCTAGCTGCACTATTTCATTATTTACAATCCCATCCCAGCCTTTATTTCTATCGCGTGTTTCAAATATCATTTGCCCCCATCTATTGTAAATGGCCATATAAAAATCAACTATACTTTCATAATTTCCTGCCGGATTAAATATATCATTGAGGCCATCACCATTTGGTGTAAAGCTGTTCGGAATAAATAAAGGTGGGTCATCTTCAAAAGCTGCAACATATATGGTGTCGTATAATTGGCAGGTATTTTTGTAAGTGAGCGTCACTGAATAGGTACCTGGCAGAAACACATCTAAAAATGAAGTTGTTGCGCCTGTATTCCAAAGGTAAGTTCCGCCAGGATCAGAAAAACTAAGGTCTAATTTAAATTTATTATGACTGCAAATTACTGTATCAATACCTAAAAATGGTTGATGGTAATAGTCAACTTTAATAGTATCATTGTAACTGCAAGCCCCACCATAGGCTTCTGCCCAATAAATACCTGTTTCTGTAACGTCATAAAACTGTCCTGTATTTCCTGTACTCCAAAGAAATGTTTGACCATTAATTCCGGCATTGAGTTGCAGTATATCACCCGGACAAATAATGGTATCTATGCCTAGATCAAATTGTGGGAGTGGTAAATAAATAATATTAATACTGTCAATTTTAGTACAATTACCCGCCATGGCCATTACCCAGTAGGTTCCCGAAAAATTAGCATTAATGGTTTGTGTTGTTTCTCCTGTGCTCCACAAATAGGTGCATCCAGGATTGCCTGCATTAAGTGTAATTAAGTTGTTTTTACACACAGTAGTGTCATTTCCTACAGGTGGCAGTGTCATCATATTAATATTCATGGTGTCAATCAAATTGCAATAATCATTGCTTATGGTTACAATATAATTACCTGTTTGGTTGGCCAATATTATTGGGCTTGTTTCACCTGTATTCCAAACATAGCTATAGGCCGCATTGCCTGCATTTATTGGAATATTAGCCAAGCCACAAATTACAGTATCATTACCTAAACCAGAAATAGGTTCAATAATTACTGTAATAGCTATGGCTGAAGTATCTGCCAAATTGCAACTTGTAGAATCTATTGCAATCAAGGTAACTGTATAAATACCTGAAGTATTGTATATATGACTTGGGTTTGGGAGATTCGATAGTGGCGAGCCATCTCCAAAATTCCAAATAAAATAAGTTGCACCCGTGCTATTGTTGTTAAAGCTAATAGGGTAATTACTACAAACTGTATCGGTAGGCGCAGCCGTAACATCAGCATCTAAATCAAGCAATTGAAAATCCATTTTAATGATGGCAATGTTGCAATTATTACTGTTGTTAGTTGAAGAGTAAACCCCTGGCGTTGTTGGAAAATTTGTATTTCCTCCGCAACCAGCGCAAACAGACTGATATACAATACCTTTTTTATCGAACCTACTTGTACCGCCATCAACATGTTCCTCGGTGCCAATTCCTCCTCCAAAGAAAGTTGCATACCACAGTGAAAGCGCATCTTTCTTAAGTACAATAAAATAAAAATCACATCCGTCGGTTGTTGTTTTTTGTGCATCAGGTGTTACGGGCATGCCCGTGGTAGCGCCAGTATTTCCATAAGGAATGCATTGTCCACCCCAACCAGATACATAAACATTCTCACAATCGTCAACTAAAAAAGCTGTTGGTGAAATGTTAGGCAAGGATGCACCAGATCCAAAAACTGTAGCGTATATGCTTGTGCTTAAATCGGGAGAAAATTTGTGAATAAATTGCCCGCTATTTGGATTGCTATACACCCCTGGTGATGTACCATAGAGTCCTTTTGTTTGTCCACAAATATAAACGTCAAAGTCCTTGTCGAGTTGAACAAAATAACTTTGATCATACTCGGCAGTGCCAATAAAAGTTGATTGCATAATAGTTGAACCATTGCTTTGAATACGGGTTATAAAACCGTCGATTTGCCCACCGTAAACAGTATGAAAGGCACCGGGAGTTGTGGGAAAATTACTACTTGATGTACCGCCTGTAACATATACATTTTGATTAGGATCAACATCTAAATAATAGGCAGCATCATCATCTGAACCTCCCAAGTAAGTGGCCCATTGCATTGTACTCAAATCATTACTCATTTTAAACACACAGCCATCTTGAGCACCTCCTTGAAATGAACTTTGTGCAGCTCCCGCTGTGGCAGGAAAATCAATTGATTTGGTACATGAGGATACATAACAATTTCCTGCAGCATCAAGCATAATATCTCCTCTACTGTCATCGGCATAATTATATTTAAGTGATGCGTTTAAAGTGAAATTGGCAGTAATATTTACACCATCTTCACCACTTCCTCCAACAAAAGTAGAGGCCATGAGCGCAGTGCCAGATGGATTTAATTTACATACAACTAAGTCGCAATTGCCGTTGAAACTATTGTCGTAGGCCCCAGCAGTTACAGGAAAGTTTGTAGAGTAAGTTTTACCTAAGATAAATAAATTGTCTGCTGCATCTGTAAATATACTGCTAGGATGCTCGTTGTTTGAACCTCCTAAATAGGTAGAAAATATCATGCTACTGCCTGTTGGATTGTATTTCGTGATACAAATATCAAATGGATAATTATTTCCTCCGTTGCCACCGCCGCCAAAAGTAGTTTGGTATGCGCCAATGGTTGTAGGGTATCCAATTGCAGTAACAATGCCGCCTGAGAAAATATTGCCATCAGCATCATAAGTTGCTGTATAGGCCCAGTTATCGGCTGTTGATCCAGAGAATCCAGAACATATTAAAGTAGGGTCAATCACTAACTCAATTTCTTTTTTATATCCATTAGGAAATTCAAATGATACAATATTTTCTTTAGTAAGAAGGTAATTGCAGGCTACCATATACTTTTTTCCATCAATCCATTGATAGGCGATAGGTTTACTTTCTGATACTTCACCTAAACTTGTTTTTAGTTGAATATTTCCGTTGGTAATTTTAATGCGATTAATGCCTTGATATTGAATTTTAATATCGTTGATGTTTGCTCCAGGGCTCACAATATAATCGTACTCCATGTTTTCACCTATATTGTAAATTTCTACATCAATGCCATTGTAAAGCGATTTGTATTTTATGCTATTGTAAACAGCTACTTCTGAAGCCCAATGACTGCTATCATTTCCCCAAAGGTAATTCCTATAGCATTTTTCTTTATTAATGCCTTCAATTACTGGTTGCGGATTTGCATCAATAAATTGCGCTTGATACGAAAAAAAGTTGATCGCTTTTTGTGTCTCATCAATTGCTGCAGTAGTTGTTTTATCATGTGTTGGATGATGTAAGTTTGCAATGGCAGCTGCATCCCAAAATTGATATACAAAAGCATTGTTTTCGAAATAAACCTTAGCTCCTCTAAAAAGCAGGGCACTATATTTTACTTGTTTTGGAAGTTGATTTTTGTTTTCCTCAAACTGAATTGAGTTAAGCTGTAATATCGGTTTAGTAATGGCCAGCTCATTTTTATTTGGATGATTTGCATAGGTATAAATGCAAGTAAACCAAGTCAAAAAAAAGGTACATAAGTTTTTTAATGAGCCCATTTAACCTATTAGTAATCAATATTATTCACGATAAAATTACTAAATAAATAGTGAATTTACAATAATGTGGAGAAAGTAATCAATGAATGCTTTAGGATTTGTGATTTTATACCTCAATTTATTAGAAAATTTGCTTTTGGTTAAAGCTGCAATATTCAATTAGAAGAAATCACCGATGGCATCGGGCACCAATAATTTAGCATTGCCACCGTATTTATGGATGTCGCGCACAATGGTAGAGGTAATGGCAATATATTCAGGGTCTGTTAGTAAGAAAACAGTTTCAATTTCTTCGTTTAAGGAACGGTTGATTTGGGCAATATTTTTTTCAAACTCAAAGTCAGAAACGGAGCGTAAGCCCCTTAAAATAAAGTTGGCACCAACGCTTTCACAAAAGTTTACCGTGAGTCCTTCAAAAATTGCAATCTCGGTTTTAGGCCAATTTGCAAATGTTTTTTCTAAAAACAATTTGCGCTGTTCTAAGGTAAAATATTTGCTTTTTTCAGTGTTGTTACCAATGGCAATAATCACTTTATCAAATAAAGGCAAAGCTCTTTTTACTATTGCTTCATGTCCTTTCGTAACAGGGTCAAATGAGCCTGGGAAAACTGCAATTTTTTGTGGTGTTGTGCTCATTATAATAGGTTAAATGAGTAATTAAATATTGGCAAAAATACTAAAGGTTATTTTACCATAAGTTCTTTTTTCCTTCAAATATTTATTGAATGCAAAGTTATGTGTGCCTTCATGTTCAAGAATAAAAATGCCATCTGCCTTCAACATTTGATTTTGAAAAACAAGCTCAATTAATTGCTCAATTTTTTCCATAGCAAATGGTGGATCAGCAAAAATGACATCAAACTTTGAAGGTAATTTTTTAAGCAATTGAAACACATCGGCATTAATCACTTTTATTTGATTGAATTTAAAATCTTCGGCTTGCTTTTTTACAAAAGCTGTGCATTTGAAAGCGCTATCCACAGCCATAATTTGTTGTGCACCACGCGAGGCAAATTCAAAACTAATGTTACCTGTACCACAAAATAAATCGAGCACTTCAATTTCTTCGAAATCGAGTTGATGTTGCAATACATTAAACAAACCTTCTTTTGCAAAATCTGTGGTTGGTCTTACTGGTAATCCTGCTGGTGGATTGATGTTTCTTCCTCTGTGTGTTCCGCTAATTATACGCAATGTGCTGTGTTGATGAGGTTAAAAAAGAAATGACTTGGTAATGGGCTGAAACCTCCACTGTATTGAAAAATACGATGACTGTTTAAGAACTCAATATTTCTGATGTACTTGTAAAGCAAGGCGTAAATGGTCGATTTTTTTTCAATTTCGCCACAGAGTTTTAAGGTAATTTCTTCGGGATTAAGCTTTAAGGTTTCGCAAACTAAAAGGGTGTAATAGGCCACATCTTCCGTGGTTACAAATTTAAATGAATTAAAGAAAATCATTTTATGATTGGCGATAGCCATCAATTCAAAATGTCCATTTTGTATGTGTGCCAGCAAGGTTTTTTCGTTGCTGTTTTTAAATTGCGTCATACTTTCGATAATTAATGGTTCTGTGTGATGCAATAGTTTTACTTCGCCAAAAAGTTTTTCAAACCCTTTTTTTATATTTACCGGAACAGCTTGAATGACGGTGCTTTCAATGCTGTTTATTTGTTTTGAAATGATTTCTGCTTCAAAATTGATATTGGTATTGAATTGTAAAATAGCCTCAGCTGCGCTGGCTTCAAAAAGGGCCTGAGGCACAATGGTAAAGAACTCTGAAGCAACAATTGCTGTTACGCTTTTGAATTTTATGTTGGCAAAGGTTGAATCTTTATAGTAGTTTTCAAATAAATCAAAGCTTTGTTCTATGCTTTGGTTATTCATAAAATTAACTTGCTCGATGGCAGCGTAGTTTTGATTTTTAATATCCATGGCACAGCATGCGGCGCTGTCCTGACCAATAGTTACAAGCAAGTGATATTTAAAAGGACTATACCTTTCAATATTTTCGTCAATAACGCTTAGTGCTGGTTTGGTGATACTTGCTTCCAAAAAAAACATTTAATATTTGCACAAAAGTCTTAATATTATCTGACTTTCTCATATTAATTTAATTTTTTTAAAAAATCTATTCCGATTTAACAAACTTAGCATTATAAGAACCATTGCCAGATCTCACCTTCACAAAATAAACCCCAGCACTTAAATTAGAAATATTCAATTGTATTTTATAATTGGCATTGATTTCACTGGCACTGTTATAAATCGTTTGGCCTAAAGCATTGGTGATGATACAATTTTCTATGTTGTTATTTTGAAGATTGATGTTAAGTATTTCGTTAGCCGGATTTGGAAACACTTTCAATTGATTATTATCATCATTACGATTGATGGTTGACACCACCGTTTGAAAGTTATTTTGCGTGGTATTAGTAATGATAGGCGCATTATAATCAAAATAAATATAAGCAGTATTTTCTATTTGCGTGCCCAAAGGCAAGTTAGGTAAGGGTTTGATGCGGTATTGAAAATAACCCATGCTGCCTTCATAATCGGTGGTGCTATCTGGCAACATAATATTATTAAATCTTACCGTTAAATTATTTCCATTGATGGATACAATAGCAGGATGCGAGTAACCTCGTATTTCAAAGGTATTGATATCCAAATTTGCATCTAAAGTATCTCTCAAACGAATATTAAAAGCAGGTGCATTACCTGTGTTTTGAAAATGTATCGTATAAGTAAACCAATCATCATAACCTGGTAATACATCAACAGGGTATACTTCTTTCATATTGGGGTCGTAGGAGTTAAAAACTTGATAGCAGAAATCATATACATTGTTTGTAGTATCTGCATCTAGTGGTGTTGGGTTAATTTCTACATGAACACATATTTGATCATTGGCTTGAGCGGTGGTGTCGGTGAGGAATTGCAACCCAAAGGATTGTGGAGTTAAGGTGTTGAAGTCTGTGATGTTGTAGGTGAAGGTATTTCCGTTAACTGTTGGTGTTAATGCATTGTTTGCTGGTGCAACATAGGTAACAGGACCTGTAATGTTTATTGAAACTGTTCCTGAATAATTTGATGCACCACAGTTTAAATTATATGTTGATGCATCGCTAGTTAAATTCGAATTAACAATATGAATTTGACCTGGAAATACTATTCCTTGAGTATTAACTTGCATTGGAATATCAAAGAGATTACATTCCACAGGAAAATCAACCCCATTAAAGGTCTGGTTGAAAGAACTGATTGTGATATTTTGCGTAGTGGGTTGCCCGCAATTTACTGAAAAAGGCAATGAAATCGTTTCAATTTTTACTTCATATATATTTGGTTGTAGGATAGGAAAACTATAATTTCCATTGAGTGTATAAGCAATAGCAATTAAACTGTTTTGATTGTTGAGGAGTTTAACTGGAACATTTTCTGAGTGCAAATCTGTGCTATCATAATTACAATTGCCATTAAGGTCTGTGAAGATATTACCACTAATGCTAATGCTGTTGCAATTAAAAGGGTTGCCAATAGGATCATTGTCCAAACATAATGGATATCCTAAACTATAAGTGGTGTTGTTTGGTACACATGAAAGTGGATTATTGGAGATGTTCCCAATATTCGCTTGAGGAAGATTTTCTAAACATAAAATATTATTATTGTTAATTAACAGGGTGTCAAAATTGTTAAAAAGCGTTGGTAGAACGCTAATTTGATTATTTGAACAATCTAATACAATTAAAGGTGGTAATTGTGGTAAATAAGTTATTTGGTTTTCAGAACAATGTAAAACCTGAAGTGTACTTGGCAAAGATGGTAAATTGCTTATTTGATTTCCAGAACAGTGTAATTTCCATAGTGAGTTTGGAAGTGATGGAAGACTAAGTAATTGATTGTAATTGCAATTTAAATTATGCAGGTTTGAACTTAGTATAGGTAAACTATCTAATTGATTCGCTCTGCAATCCAAAATAATTAAATCACTTGGCAATGAAGGTAAATTGGTTAATTGATTGAAAGAGCATATTATACTAGCCAAATTGGTTAAATTTGATATTAACGGCAAACTATTTAATTGATTATAAGAACATTTTAGATTGCCAAGTAAAAACGGTATGTCAGGAAGACTAGTTAATTGATTTGAAGAACAATCTAAATCCCAAAGTGAAAGTGGCAATGTTGGAAGGCTGGTTAATTGGTTATTAGCACACCACAAAAAGCCTAAAATAGGAGGAAGAGTGGGAATACTCGATAATTGATTTGAATTACAATATAAAGAACCCAATGTGTTTGGAAGTACTGGAAGGCTAGTTAATTGATTGCTATCACAATTTAACACATCTAAAGAATAAGGTAAGTTAGGTAAACTTGTTAACATATTATTAGAACAGTCTAAAGAAGCTAAATTAGTAAAGTGGCCTACTCCTGAGAGGTTGGTAATATTACAATTGTTTACAGATAAAGTAATTGCATTCACAATCCCTGCACAAGTTGTATCCATCAAATTCCCATTCATACAAGTTGGAAAAAGTTGAGTAAGCTTATTTACAAAATTAGAATCCGGTATAGTTACCCATTGCGCTTTTGTTGGCACTAATTGCAAACAAAATATAGAAAGAAGGAGGAGGTATTTTTTCATGTTAGAATAATTTTTTATTTTTTGATTTCAAATAGGTTTTCATATTTCTTTACTCAGATTTAATAAACTTAGCATTATAAGAACCATTGCTAGCCCTCACCTTTACAAAATAAACACCCGCATTTAAATCAGCAATATTAAGTTGTATTTTATGATTGGCAGTGATTTCATTGGCACTGTTATGTACTATTTGGCCTAATGCATTTGTGATGATACAATTTTCTATCATACTATTTTGAAGATTAATATTAAGTACTTCATTGGCTGGATTTGGAAATACTTTTAATTGATTTGTATCATCATTACCATTGAAAGTTGATACCACCGTTTGAAAGTTATTTTGCGTGGTATTAGTAATGATAGGCGCATTATAATCAAAATAGATATAAGCGGTATTTGCTATTTGTGTGCCCAAAGGCAAGTTGGATAAAGGTTTGATGCGGTATTGAAAATAACCCATGCTTCCTTCATAATCAGATGTACTATCTGGCAACATAATATTATTAAATCTTACTGTTAAATTATTTCCATTGATGGAAACAATAGCAGGATGCGAATAGCCGCGTATTTCAAAAGTATTGATATCCAAATTAGCATCTAAAGTATCTCTCAAACGAATATTAAAAGCAGGTGCATTGCCTGTATTTTGAAAGTGAATGGTATAAGTAAACCAATCATCATAACCCGGTAATACATTTACAGGATACACTTCTTTCATGTTGGGGTCGTAGGAGTTTACGACTTGGTAGCAGAAATCAAACACATTGTTGGTAGTATCTGCATCTAGTGGTGTTGGATCAATTTCAACGTGTACACATATTTGATCATTGGCTTGGGCGGTGGTGTCGGTTTGGAATTGAAGACCAAATGATTGAGGTGTTAAGTTGCTGAAATCTGTGATGTTGTAGGTGAAGGTATTGCCATTTACGGTTGGTGTTAAAGCGCTGTTTGCAGGTGCAACATAGGTTACGGGGCCTGTGATATTTATTGTAACTGAACCTGAACTGTTTGATGTATCGCAATCTAAATTGTACCAAGCTTGGTTGCTTGGAATGTTTGTTTTTAATAGATGTGTTTGACCTGGGAATACCAAGCCTAATGGATTAACAGAATGAACATACGCGTCAAAATCCTGAATACATGTTACGGGGAAATCTATATTATTTAGAAAATTATTTATTGATAGTAAATTTACCATTTGTGAATCTGCCTGGGCACAAGTTGTTGCAATTGGTATATTAATACCCTCTAGCTTTACCTTATAAATTCCTGGTAGATTTATTGAAAAGCCATAGGCGCCATTGATTGAATAGGTTTGAGCGACTAACATGTTGGAAGAATCATAAATTCTGATTGATATATTATTACTCCCCAAATCTGTCGCATCGAACATGCAATTTCCATTTTGATCACTATAAACACTACCTGATATATTGAAATTGCTAGGACAATTATTTGGATTATTCACTTGATCATTTTCCATACACAAAGGCAAACCTAGAGGTGGAACCGCTGGTTCATTTGGTATACATGTAATTGGATTCGGAAAAAAGTTGTATAAAAGATTAAACATTGGGATGTTATTGATGCAAGATATGTTGTTATCGTTTATAATTAAATTATTCATTACAAATGGAGGTAATGGGGGAAGATAGGTCAATAAATTAAAACTACAGTCTAAATCATTTATTGAATCGGGCAACAAAGGAAGTGCTGATAACTGGTTATTATTACAAGTTAATTGCGTTAAGTTGGGGGGTAAATTTGGTAGGCTTGTTAATTGATTATTGTAACATTGAATATTTGTGATAGAAACGGGTAAATTGGGGAGATTGCTTAATTGATTGTCATAACACCATAAGTCTATTAAGTTGTGTGGTAATGATGGCAAGCTTGTTAACTGGTTATTGTAACACGAAAGATTGGTTAGATTGTCAAAATATTCAACTCCTGATAAATTAGCAATATTTAGGTATCCGACCATCAGAGAGGTCGCATTCACAATATCAGAACAAGTAGTATCCATCAAATTCCCATTCATACAAGTTGGATAGAGTTGCTGAAGTTTAGTTGCAAAATTAGCATCAGGTATTGTTACCCATTGCGCTTTTGCAGGTAAAAATTGTAAACAAAACAAAATAAAAGCAAAGAGTAGAAACTTTTTCATAAGAGATTTATTTCTACCAAAGGTAAAAAAAATACAGTAAGGTGAAAAAGGTGTTAATGAGCTTAAGTGCAAATAGTATTATAAATGATGCTCACACAGTCACAAAAGTCAGATAAATTATGAACTTTAAGATAAGAGTATAAAATTATTTTTTTCTAAAGTAAAATTCCGTTTCTTCTTTTAAATCCTATTAATAATGAACAAGAAACAAGGAATTTAGAATTTGAATGATCGAGTTTTTAGAATTACCAACTCAAAACAAAAACACCGTTCCCAGCGCCATCAAGGTCCCCAAAATAATCACACCAAACTTTTGCAAATTAAAGCGGTGATTTTCTGAAGACTCAAATAATATCGTAGTAGAAATATGTAGGAAAATACCAATCACTACCGCCATAATTTTTTGGTAATAACTACTCAAATCAATTGTTTGTGCATGACTTAAATAAGCACTTAAGAGCATTCCTAAAGGCGTCATAATGGCAAAAATGCTTAACAATAAAATACTTCTTGATTTTGCTACACCGCTTTGCGATAATAAACTCATTAAAGCCAAAGCAATTGGAATATTATGTATCACAATCCCAAATACCAGCATATCCGAAGTGTGTTCATTGTGCGTTCCTCCCACTGGCATGCCTTCAAAAAATGCGTGAATACACAAACTTAACAACATGGTAAAAGGCACAATGGCTTTGCCGTGATGGTGTTGCACATGAATATGCCCATGCTCTATACCCTGAGAGAAATAATCTAAAATAATTTGTAGGAAGAAACCAGCCAATAAATAAATACCAATCAAATGATCGCCAGTAGAGTATATTTCAGGAATTAAATGCAACACCGTAATGGCAAATAAATAAGCACCACTTAAGGAAAGCAATAGTTTTAATTTATTGCTGTTCCAGGGAAACAGAAAAAACAGCATGCCGCTCAGCACCGCAGAAGCAAATATAATAAAGGCTTCTAACAAATTCATATGGTTTGTTTTTGGGCTATCATAATTAATCTTTCAGAAGTATTTACATCAAAAGGTGCGAGGCTGTAATCGCCAAAAGTGGCTATCAATTTTAAACCTGCTTGCACAAAATAATTTTCAAAATCTATAAGTTCCAACAATCGTACTTGTTCCTTGTAATGATGCACTACACCTGCATCTCTCACATCAATTTCTTTAATTACACTTTTGTTTACAATACTTTTTTTCCATTCAAATTCAATACCATCAATCACCTTTTGCTCGCTGTAATTGGCAGTCATTTGAGCTACCTTGGCTGCATTAAAAAAGTCAATCACTACCATGCCATTAGGTTTCAAATCTAAGGCAATTGATTTAATGGTGTTTATTTCATCACGTTGGTTGATGAAATAGCCAAAACTGGTAAATAAATTAAAAACAAAATCAAAATAGTTAATACGAAAAGGAAAGCGCATATCATGCTCAAAAAATTGCAAGTTAGCGGTGCTTTTCTGCAAAGCTTCAGCAATACTATTTTCAGATAAATCCACACCAATTACATCATAGCCCTTTGTAGCAATAAACTGCGCGTGACGCCCCTTGCCACAAGCTAAATCTAAAACCCTGCTTTGAGGCACTGGAGCCAACTGAGTCAACAAATTTTGCATAAACTGATTGGCCTCTTCCTCGTCACGATGGCTGTAAAGCAAGTGATAGTAGGCAGAGTTAAACCAATCTTCGAACCATTCCATAATATAAACTAATCAAGTTGCGTTTCAAAAACGGTAAAATTACTAAAGTTATTGGTTAGCTCGGGTTTAGTTTCAAATATTCCGTAAACCGCCGAACCACTGCCTGTCATGCTTGCATATTGGGCGCCTATAGCATACAACTCATTTTTTATATCATCAATCACAGGAAATTGTTTTACAATGCCTGCTTCAAAAGCATTACAAATAGAAGCTTTCCAAGTGTGTATTGGCAGCTGTATTAAATCTTCTATACTTTCACCATTGGCATTTGGCACCACTCCACTATACGCCAAAGCTGTGCTTATATGAATATTTGGATACACAATCACTATATGAAAAGCTTTTAAAGATACATTAATAGGTTCCAACACTTCGCCCTTTTGCAGTGCCAAAGCAGGTTTGTTATTGATAAAAAAAGAACAATCGCTCCCTATTTGTTTGGCGTAATGATGCATTTCACCAAACGAAAGATTTAATTCATCAAATTCGTTAAGTGCTTTAATAAAAAAAGCTGCATCGGCCGAGCCACCGCCCAAACCAGCGCCAATAGGTATTTGTTTGTGCAAATGCACATCAATAGCAGGCAAAGCATAATCCTGATTAATCAGCTGATAAGCTTTCACACAAATGTTTTCATTGGCCTCACCTGGAATGTAAATGCCCGTACTTTTAAAGGCAATTTTGTTTTCTAAATTTCCCTCTTGTCGGGTAATTTCTAATATATCGCAAACCGCCAGAGGGTAAAAAACACTTTCAATATTATGAAAACCATCACTGCGTTTGTTAAGAATGCGCAGGCCAATATTTATTTTACAATTAGGATAAACTACCATGTTTGGTAAATCTTTGAGGTACTAAAATAAAAAAATCTTTCCCTTTGGAGGAAAGATTTTGAAATAAGTTTGTGTGTTGAATTAAGCCTCAGCTGGTAAATCGATAGCCAACACAGAAACAAATGAGCGATCATCTTTTTTGCGTTTAAACTGAACGATACCATCGGTAAGTGCAAATAAGGTATGGTCTTTACCAATACCAACGTTAACACCTGGGTTGTGCTTAGTTCCACGCTGACGAACAATAATGTTACCAGCAAGGGCAGCCTGACCACCGTAAATTTTTACACCTAATCTTTTGCTATGACTTTCGCGACCGTTCTTGGAACTACCCGCACCTTTTTTATGAGCCATTTTCTAATTTTTTAAATTGGTTAATAATTAAAATTACCGTATTAAGCTTTAATGCTTTCTACTAACAGCTGGGTTAATTGCTGACGGTGACCATTTGACTTTTGGTAACCTTTTCTGCGCTTTTTCTTAAAAACGATTACTTTATCGTCTTTAAGGTGCTGAATAATTTTGGCGGAAACTTTTGCTCCGCTGATAACTGGGGCGCCAACCTTTACTTTTCCATCGTTGTCAATCAAAAGCACTTTGTCGAAATCAATTTTTGAATCCACTGCGCCTTCTAAACGATGTACGTAAAGCTTTTGGTCTTGCTGCACTTTAAATTGCTGCCCTGCTATTTCTACAATTGCGTACATTTTATTATATTTTTTAATTAAACGGGTTGCAAAAGTATACTATTTTTTATCTTCAGCAAAAAAATTTTGACTTTAACTTCAATTTTCTTTCGGCAATTTAGTGTAAGGTCATGTTAATTAGCTAATTACTGTGAATCTGAGGCGTCAAATTAAAAAAAACAAAGAGAGCCGTGGCGCGGCTCTCTTCTTTGGATTAATTAAAACAAAAAACTTTTAGGCTGCATTTTGTTTCAGGGAACAATATCCACATTCAATAAATTGCCTGTGGCGTCTCAATGCTTCTTCCCAAGAAGCATAATACTCTTTTATAACATGTTTGCTTTTTAAATTTCCACCCGGATAATACATTACTACAAATGGTTTACAATCACTTTCTAAACTTAAATGTGCAATAAAACCGGTGCTTACTTTATCGTTCATACAATCCACATTTTCTAAACCAGTATTGTAGTTGCTCCAATTGTATTTAAGCCAGCTTTTATAGGCTTTCTCATCTACTTTTTCAACACAATTATTATTGTAAATTACAAAGTTATTTTTTGCTTCCATTTTTATATTGATTAAAATATAGTCAATTATGACTTCGATAAATAAACATAATATAATCAAATAATACAACTTTATTTTAAAATTTAACATTTCAATAATTGTTAAAAAACATGATTTATATCATAAGCGGCTACTAATCAATATTTTTTACTTTTGCTGCCATCAATTTTGAATCGTTAATTTAACAAAAGCTTCACATTGGTATAATTGTTTAAACTTGATGGTTATTTGAAATTAAAAGAGGAAGTAAAAATGAAAAAGTTAATATTCGCGCTACTGGCCTTATTTACATTAGGAATTGGCATTTCTGCGTTTAAGCCAGAGGTGCAAGAAGTTGATGAGGTGCTTATCGGAAAAATGCTTTTTAACGATAAGATTTTATCAAATAAACAAACTATAAGTTGTGCCAGTTGTCACAAAGCCGACTTTGCTTTTAGTGATACAGTTGCCTTTAGTATTGGCGATGAAGGAAGGCTTGGGAAACGAAATGCGCCCGGCATTACTAACCAAACAGAGCGCAGTTTCTTTTTTTACGATGGTCGTGCATCCAGTTTAGAGGAGCAAATGGTTTTTCCTATAACCGACCCTTTGGAGATGAACTTACCTATTGAAAAGGCAGTTTTACGATTAAACGCCAGTGAAAAATATGTGGATTTGTTTCTTAAGATTTATAATGAAAAACCGAACGCTAAAAATTTAGGCAAGGCTTTAGCAGCCTTTGAAAGAACATTAGAAACAAGTAACTCGGCCTGGGATAAGTATGCCAAAGGAGATAAGAAAGCTGTAAATGCGGCAGTATTAAGAGGTAGAAAAATTTTCAATACAAAAGGAAAATGCTTTGATTGTCATTCAGGAACCGACTTTACTAATGATGAGTTCAGAAACATTGGCCTGTACAATGGGAATGAATTAAGTGATAAAGGGCGTGCAGATTTTACAAAGAAAAACGAAGATGTAGGGAAATTTAAAGTGCCAGGATTACGAAATGTTGCTGTAACTGCGCCATATATGCATAATGGCATGTTTAAAAGTTTAAATGAAGTGTTGGCCTATTATAATAATCCCACTACTATAGTTTCAGGTAGTATTAATACGGATAGTTTATTAACTGAACCACTCAATTTAAGTCCCGCTGAACTCGAAGATTTGGAGTGTTTTTTAAATGCACTTACAGATGAACAGTTTATTAAACATTAGTACTTATTAGATTATTGTTACCAATTTAATTCAGCATTTGGAATTGTTTACTTTTTTAAAAATAAAATTTGACTTTGCAATTTATATTTAAGCTCAGATTTCCTTTAGAAACCCAATCAAATTATTTTATTTCAATCTCAAGCAATAACCCATTTTGAATTTCAAAATAGTAAGTTATTCTTTCAATCCAAGACAGCATGTGAGCAATGATATTATTGTATAATTTTTTTCATCAAAGATTCCTACTGCCTAATCTGGGTTAAAAATAGTCTATGAGTCCTTAATATTATTGTATAATTATGTTTACATACTATTCCAACTGCGTAGTTTGGTTTAAACTGTTAGCCTGTGCACAATTTAAATCTTAACATAGCGATAAATTACGCTGAAATAAAATTTTGAAATTTTAATTTTAAGCCATAAAATAGAGTTTAAAGTAACTTTTCAACACTGATTGCTTAAAATGTTAAAAAAAACCTCAAAAAGGGGTAAAAATGAGCAAAGATTTCAGTATGTGGATAAAGCATTAATGTTATCTTTGTCCACCATTAAAAAATAGCCCTAAAAATTATTTATTTTGTTGGGGCGTTTTCATAACCTTAAAATTAGAAAAAACATTATACTAATAATATGTCAGAAGAGATAAAGGAAGTTTCAAAAACAGATTATACAGCAGATAGTATTCAAGTGCTAGAAGGCTTAGAGGCTGTGCGTAAGCGCCCATCAATGTATATTGGTGATACAGGTTTTAAGGGTTTACATCACTTAGTTTATGAAGTTGTAGATAATTCCATAGATGAAGCATTAGCCGGACATTGTGACACTATTGATGTTAAAATCAATACGGATAACAGCATTACAGTACGTGATAATGGTCGTGGTATTCCGACAGGTTACCATGCAAAAGAAAAAAAATCGGCTTTAGAGGTTGTAATGACCGTGCTTCATGCTGGTGGTAAATTTGATAAAGACAGCTATAAAGTTTCTGGAGGTTTGCATGGTGTAGGGGTGAGTTGTGTAAATGCACTTTCTACAGATTTATTAGTAACAGTATGGCAAAATGGAAAAGTATATGAACAAGCATATCAAATTGGAAAACCAGTTTATGATGTAAGAGAAATTGGCACTACTGATGATAGAGGAACCCAAGTGCATTTTAAACCAGATGCAACTATTTTTACAACAACTGAATACAGTTTCGATACTTTGTCATCTCGTTTGCGCGAATTGGCTTTCTTAAATAAAGGAATCCGATTAACTATTTCTGATTTAAGAGATTTAGATGATGATGGAAATGCAAAAAGCACAAGTTTCTTTAGTGAAGGTGGTTTAAGAGAATTTGTTGAATACTTAGATGCAACACGTGAAAAATTGATCGAATCGCCTATGTATATGGAAGGTGAAAAGCAGGGCATTCCAGTAGAGGTAGCTATGTTGTATAACAATTCCTATTCTGAAAATATACATTCTTATGTAAATAATATCAATACCCACGAAGGTGGTACCCACTTAGCTGGTTTTAGAAGAGGTTTAACACGTACTTTAAAAGCTTATGCTGATAAGAGTGGCATGTTGGCCAAAGTTAAATTCGAAATTGCAGGTGATGACTTTCGCGAAGGTTTAACTGCAGTTATTTCTGTTAAAGTTCAAGAGCCACAGTTTGAAGGGCAAACAAAAACCAAATTGGGTAACAATGAGGTAATGGGTGCAGTTGATCAGGCTGTAAGTGAAATGCTAAGTAATTATTTGGAAGAAAATCCGAAGCAAGCGCGTATTATTGTAGATAAGGTAATATTGGCTGCAACAGCGCGTCATGCCGCACGTAAAGCGCGCGAAATGGTACAGCGTAAAAATGTTTTAACTGGAACTGGTTTGCCGGGTAAACTAAGCGATTGCTCAGAAACTGACCCAAGCATGTGTGAATTATACCTTGTCGAAGGGGATTCGGCGGGTGGAACAGCTAAACAAGGTCGTAACCGTGCTTTTCAAGCAATTTTGCCATTAAGAGGTAAGATTTTAAACGTGGAAAAGGCAATGATGTACAAGATCTTCGAAAATGAGGAGATTAAAAATATGTTTACAGCTATGGGTGTAAGCATTGGAACAGAGGAAGACAGCAAGCAATTGAATATTGCTAAATTACGCTACCATAAAATCATTATCATGACCGATGCTGATATTGATGGTAGTCATATCACTACCCTTATTTTGACTTTCTTTTTCCGCTATATGAAAGAATTGATTGAACAAGGATACATTTATATTGCAACTCCGCCGTTATACTTGGTTAAAAGAGGTAAAGCAGAGCGTTATTGCTGGACAGAAGACGACCGATTGAATGCGATTAAAGAATTAGGTGGCGAAAAAGAAAGTACCGTTGGTATACAACGTTATAAAGGTTTAGGTGAAATGAATGCTGAGCAATTGTGGTCAACAACCATGAATCCTGAATTTAGAACCTTGCGACAAGTTACCATTGATAGCGCTGCAGAAGCTGATCGCATATTTAGTATGTTAATGGGCGATGAAGTGCCACCGCGTAGAGAGTTTATTGAAGCCAATGCTAAGTATGCTAAAATTGATGCCTAAACAATCAACTATTAAACTATGAAAAATAAAGTATTCGGTTTATTGCTGCTTATTGCTGGTGCTTTTTCAGTGACTTCTGCCAAGGCTCAAGATAACAAAGCACAGGAGGAAATAACAATAAAAGTGGGCAACTATGAGGTACGTTATAGTATGAAAGGTCGCACCATTACAAATAAACCGCGTGTAGATATTATGACAGAAGAACATGGAACTGTAGTGGTTGATGTTACAATTGATAAGTATGGCCATGTGATTTCTGCTGTGGCAGGAGGCAAGGGAACAACAACTGAAAGCAAATATTTAATGACCAAAGCCAAGCAGTGCGCTGAAACGGCTTTGTATGATACAAAACCAACCTATCCTTTAAAAACACTGGGAACATTTACAATTACCTTTTAAGGAGTTGGTTCAAATTAATTAATGCAATAATTTGATTGGTTGATAGGCAGATTGGCTGGTGTTTTGATTTTATTATTTTAGAATCTTAACTTCTACACCCTTCGCCTTGTTCAAGGTTTGGCGTCCACGCCAACCTTTCATATTATTGCCAGTGAGCATAAGTACAGTAAGAACCCTGTGTGGTTGGCGGGGACACCAAACACTTACAAAGTACTTTAGCCTTATGTGGTTGGCGGGGACACTAACCACTTGTAAATTTCCCAAGAACATAAGAGGTTTGGGGGGCACCAATCACTTGCAATCAACAGAATTGTATATCTTTACCCTTGTAATGTTAAATTACCGATTCCTATGCCAGCCAAACCTAATTACAACCGCATGCTTGCTTTAATTGATGAGGTTTTCGCTACGCGAAACGATCCTCATCAAATTCAAGTTATACTAAAATGAATTATATACCAGACCAAAAGGTGCAAATAGACATATAATTGTAAGAGCAAGTTGTTTTGACTTTTTCCAGAGTGATTTCCTTAATTGTTTCTGTGAAGAATTCACTTAGGTCTGATAAATCATTAAAGAACACA
>CAMBZU010000008.1 GCA_945872355.1 Chitinophaga pinensis | reverse complement strand
TGCCCTGCGATTGCAAAAAAGGTAACAATTAAATATAATACACTGTGCACAGGGTTTTTAGAATAAACCACCATAAAAGCACTCAGCACGGCTAAAAATGAAAGAAAGTAAAATATGTATAAGGTCATTTTTTGCTTTTAAAATTGCGCCCGAAATTATAAATTATTCTAAAGTAGGGCTATAAAATTATTATCTATTGTTCTTTTTACTTATTGTGTTGATATTGTTTTTGTTGTTTAAACGCCAAAACTTCTGGTGTTTGACGTTTGCTAATGTCCACTTGATTGAAAGATTTTTCTGTCAATTTATCTTTACCATAAATCATTTCATCGCGGTTGCCTGAAACAGGAACCAATCTGTCTGTCAAGAAAATAGCTTCTTTTGGACAAGCTTCTTCGCATAAACCGCAGAAGATGCAACGCAACATATTTATTTCATAAACAGCGGCATATTTTTCTTCGCGATATTTATTTTCTTCTCCTTTTTTGCGTTCAGCGGCGGTCATGGTGATTGCTTCTGCTGGGCATGAAACAGCGCATAAGCCACAAGCTGTACAACGTTCTGCCCCTTTTTCATCAACCTTTAATACATGCTGTCCGCGATAGTTCTCGCTAATTTCACGTTTTTCTTTTGGATAATCAATGGTAGTTTTTTTTCTAAAAAAATGTTTCATAGTCGTAATCAATCCGCCAATAACTGCTGGCAAATAGATTCTTTCCATAAAGGTCATTTGTTTGTTTACTACAACTTTACTACGATTTGTAAGCATCTTTTAAATATTTCCTGTTTTTACCAATCAGTTAAAATAATTATTTATTAAAAAATAAGATTCCAGCGCCGGTCAATATTATATTGAGTATTGATAGCGGAATAAATATTTTCCATCCTAGGTGCATTAATTGGTCGTACCTAAAACGCGGGATTGTCCATCTGATCCACATAAAGAAGAAAATGAAGAAAAATATTTTACCGAATAAGAATACGACACCCAAGATGCTCAACATGTTAGGATCGGTTACAAAGCGACCAATGAAAGGCATATTGTAGCCACCGAAATACAGTGTTGAAATAATAGCAGAAGAGATAAACATGTTTACATATTCAGCAAACAAGTAAAAACCTAATTTCATTGAACTATATTCGGTATGATAACCACCAACAAGTTCAGTTTCACATTCAGGCAAATCGAAAGGTGTACGGTTACATTCTGCGAAAGCACAGGTAATAAAAATTAAGAAGCCTAGAGGTTGATAAAAAATGTTCCAATTTCCACCACTTTGTTGTGCAGCAATCTCGCCTAAACTAATTGTACCTGTCATCATAACTAAGGCAATAATAGAAAGGCCCATGGCTATTTCATAACTAATCATTTGCGCCGAAGCTCTTAGGGCGCCTAATAATGAAAATTTATTGTTACTGGCCCATCCACCAATCATAATGCCGTAGACACCAATTGAAACAACACCAAAAACATATAAAATACCAATATTAATATCTGTAATTTGAAGCGGGTAACTTACACCATTAAATATTATGGGTGTACTCCAAGGAATTACTACACCTGTCATACAAGCAGTTAGCATGGCAATACACGGACCTAAAATAAACAAGAATTTATTGCTCACATCGGGAATAATTTCTTCCTTCATAAACATCTTAACACCATCGGCAATGGGTTGCAATAAGCCATAAGGACCAGCTTTGTTAGGACCTAATCTATCTTGTAAAAATGCAGCCACCTTACGTTCAGCATAGGTACTGTATGCAGCAATGCCTAGTCCTATAAGGAAAATAAGCACCACCATTATACTTTTATAAATAATATATCCGCCTACCATGGTTTAATTATTTTTTTGTGGCTTCTAAGGCCTTTTTACTTTCTTCATCAAACTGCACACGCGAATTGTGTTCAAGAATATCCTTACCGCCTTGAAACTTTATTTGGCGATTGATATCTAACTTCAATTTTTGCAAATCTATATTTTCGTAATGATTTTGAGCAATTACTGAATCTTTAGCAATAAATCGTGGACCATCTATTACCCATTGATCCTTGTTTTTGTTTTCAAAACGACAATCGTTACAAATCCAATCTTCTACCTCATTGTATTTATCTTTTCGGGCACTTACACGCAACACCTCATCTCCTTTCATCCATAAAACAGCTTTACCACTGCATTTGGCACAATTACGATGTGCATCTAAAGGTTTTGTAAACCAAACCCTGCTTGCAAAACGGAAGGTGTTATCAGTTAAAGCGCCAACCGGGCAAACATCAATCATATTGCCTGAAAAATCGTTTTCAATGGCGTTGCTTATATAGGTGCTAATTTCAGAAACATCTCCCCTATTCATTACCCCGTGCACTCTACCTTCTGTTAATTGATCGGCCACTTTTACACAACGGTAGCATAGGATGCAGCGCGTCATGTGTAATTTAATTTTGGTACCAATATCAATTTTTTCAAATGTTCTACGCTCAAACTGGTAGCGTGTAGTATCAGCACCATGGTCGTAGGCCAAGTTTTGCAGGTCACATTCACCAGCTTGGTCGCAAATAGGGCAATCTAAAGGATGATTCAGTAATAAAAACTCAACAACACCTTTTCTAGCTTCAAGTAATTCGGGCGAAGTGGTATTTTGTACTACCATTCCATCCATCACAAAAGTGCGGCAGCTTGCTACAGGTTTAGGCATTGGGCGTGGATCTTTTGCACTGCCTTGTGTAACTTTAACGATACATGTACGGCAGTAGCCCCCACTGGTTTTCAGTTTAGAGTAATAGCACATGGCCGGAGGAACAATGTCACCCCCAATCATTCGTGCAGCTTGCAAAATAGTAGTCCCTTCAGGCACTTCTATTTCATGATTATCTATCGTTACTTTAGGCATAATCGCAACATTTTTAAATCAATCGGCACTCATTTGAACATTAGTTCTAATTAGCCGGGCGAAAGTAATAAGATTTTCATTAATTCAATAGACAAATTTTAATTAATTGTAAAATTGGCATTGTGAATTGTGTTCCTTGTAGCTATTTAGCTAGTAAATTGAAGATTTCAGAATTCAATTACCATGTGTTAATTAAAACTTTTGTTTTTGTTAAATATGTAAGATTTAGTTTTTTATACAGCTGAAGGAGCAGCACCTGCGAAATAGCTAGCGCAACTTTAATTCACCCCAATGCAAACAAATTTAAAGCTACTGAGCAGCTTAGATTGAATTTGTTTGACCAATGAATTTTGCGTTAACTAAGGCATAAAAAAAGGCGGTAATTACACCGCCTTTTTCAAAAAAATATTTGAGATTTACTCAAAACTAATTAATTCCACATCAAATACTAACCAAGATTTTGGGGGAATAACACCGGGATAACCTTGGTCGCCGTATGCCAAATCGCTTGGGATAATAAATTTACACTTTCCTCCCACTTTCATCAATTGAATTCCTTCTGTCCAACCTTTTATCACTTGGTTTAAACCAAATACAGCAGGTTGACCACGATCTACAGAACTATCAAACTTTTTACCATTAGCTAGTAATGTTCCTGTATAATGAACGGTTACTTTACTTGTTGCTATTGGACTGCCGCCTGCACCTTCGGTTTGCATCATATATCTTAAACCACTTGGAGTTACTTTAGCATCCTTGTAATTTTCGCTAAGTGCTTTTTCAACAGCAGTTAATTCTGCTTTTTGTTGTTCAGCAGCTTTTTCTTTAGCAACAGCTTGTGTTTTAGTAAACACTGTAGGAGCATCAAAAGCTTGCGCTTCGGCACCTTTTCTTAAAATTGTTAAGCTATTTAAAGTATCGTTTCCTTGTATTTTATTTACGACATCTTGTCCATCAATAACATGACCAAATACAGTATGTTTACCATCTAACCAATCGGTTTTAACATGTGTAATAAAAAACTGACTGCCATTTGTAGCAGGACCAGAATTAGCCATTGATAAAATACCTGGACCTGTATGTTTAAGTGTAGTGTCAAATTCATCATCAAACTTGTATCCTGGATCTCCAGAGCCAGTTCCAAGTGGACATCCACCTTGAATCATAAAGTTTGGAATTACTCTATGAAATTTTAATCCATCATAAAATGGCACACCTGCTGCTTTTTTGTTATTTGCAATTTTACCTTCGGCCAATCCAATAAAGTTAGCCACTGTCATTGGTGTTTTTTTCATTTCTAACATTAAGAATATGTCGCCTCTGTTGGTATTAAGGTGTGCATATATTCCGTCTGCTTGTTTTTCTAAGAAATCTTTTTCCATTTTTACTTTTGTTTTGTTGTTTGTTTGTGCGCCCGCCACTAAGCTAAAAAGGACCAGTGAAGAGAATAATAATAATTGTTTTATTTTCATTTTTGATAATTTTAAAATATTTTAAAGAAAGCGAAATTAATAAAATTTTGTTGGCGTGCTAGCAAATATTGCACCAAAAATAAAAAAATACTGAGGATGTTTTGTTTAGCCATCAATATTTTGGCACTTCATTAATAATTGAGAACCTGCTAACTTTAAAATTTATTGGCAATACTTTATAATTTTAATTACTCAATCACCAAATCATACTTATCTAAAAAGCCAGCTAAACTAGCCTGAGTAACCTTTGCTTTTTTAATTTTATTCAATTCAGGGTCAATCGAAAAATGATGTGCCCCACGCAAATCGGCTTTCTCTAAATTAGTTTGTTCAAAAGTAGAACCCATCAAATCGCACTCATCAAAAATTGCCAAATTAAGATCTGTTTGCGTAAAATCCACCTCATGCATTTCGCATTGAGCGAATTTAGTTTTCTTCATTTTAAGTTTATAAAACGAACTTAAATTGAGCAAACAATTTTCGAAATTAACTTCAAATAAAAAATCGTTACAATATTCAAAATGCAGGCCTAGCATTTTACAATTTTCGAATTTTACATTTCTAAAAGAAGCCTGATTGATTTTTGCTAAACTTAAATTACAATGTTTAAAATTGCAGTTGATAAAATTAACACCTGATAAATTGCCTGAAGAAAAATCGCAATATAAAAAAGTACAATTTTCATAATCGCCTTTTGGCAATGAATTTAAGGTGTAATCTTGTTTTTCAACTATTTTTCCTTCAGTGTAGTTTGCGTTCATAAAATAAAGAAATTTGAATTAACTATTTTGCAATTTTATTATTGCAGATGAATAACTTCTTTTGGATAAGCAAACTTTTTATCAAACAAAAACTGTTTGTCTGAAAGCGTTAATAAAAAAGCAATTACATCTACTTTTTCATTAGATGTCAATACAATTCCGTTTTGCAGTTTCGCATCTAAAGTTTCACTCTTTTTAATGCCATTTGTATAATGATTTAGGACTTCATTCAACTTTTTAAAACGCCCATCGTGCATGTATGGATAAGAGAATTCGATATTTCTTAAGGTAGGCACTTTAAATTTATAGGCATCTTCTTTTTTTTGAGTTATGCGCGCTCTTCCTTTATCATTAAGCAATGCATCGGAGGCCAATCCATTATTAGCAAATTCTCCATTGGTAAAAAGTGGTTCTGTATGGCAGGAGGAACAATTTTTTTTGAAGATTTGATACCCATTTTCTTCTTGAGGTGTAAACTTATTTTCATTATTCATCACCTTATCATATCTTGAATTACAAGAAACAATGGTAAGCATAAATTGCGCAATCGCTTTTAAAGTGTGTTCTCCGGTTGCAATGCTGTCATTGAAAGCATTATGATATAACTTTTTATACAATTTACTACGATTTAACTTCATCACCACATCATTAATATTACTTCCCATTTCAGCAGGATGACTTATGGGAGCTAATGATTGCATATCTAAATTATTGATGGCACCATCCCACATAAAACTTTTATGCCAAGCCAAATTCATTAATGCAGGAGCATTTCTTGTTCCAATACTATCATGAATGCCGTGGCTCACAGCATGATCAACATGGGTAAAAGCTGAGAAAGGAGAATGACAACTGTTGCATGATATAGTGCTATCTTTAGATAATATTGGATCGTAAAATAAAACCCTACCAAGCAATATTTTTTCTTTGCTTAATTTATTTTTTTTAAAGTTATAAAAAGGAGCTGGCCAATTTTTTGGTGTATTATATGAATTGTTTTGTTCAATCAATTGAGTGAAAACCAAACATATTACAACTAAAAAATATTTAATCATTATTTGATGCTAAAACATTTTGCTGCTAACTTCGCATAATCAACAGCTGAGTCACTTGGGGACATTATGTGATTCAAATTTTCTAAGTCCAATTCATTCACAAATTGGAGCAAATTAAAGCTGATATTAAATGCCGAAGTATTGGCTACATTCAATTTTATTTGCTGAACATTGCTCCATGGCGCTGTGTAGCCTCCTAAATGAAATTGAAATTCATTTTTTGGGTTGTTACACAAATTGGAGGTGCCTTCTAATTTAAAATTGATGTATCCATTCTGCCAAGTCCAATACATTCCTTTAGTTGGATCTAAATCGCCGCCCAGAGCACCTGATACGTTGGTTAAACTATCAATTCCTAAATTAAATTGTATGGCATCAAATGTTAAACCATCAGGGATTTCTAAACATAAGGCATTTGAATCTCGTTCTTCAAAATCTATTAAATGAAAACTCTCCTCTTCTTTCCAAACAGGCAATGCCCTTTCAATTAGTGTAACACTAGAGAGATAAAATTTCAAGGTTTCAAACCTTATTTTATGATTGTTTTTAAATGCGTAAACTGTATCATTTAACATTAATGGCTTATCCTTAAAACTTGCATTAATCTGAATGTTAAGGCAATCGCTTTGGCCATAAATATTATTAAATCCGTTGAATAAAAATACAATTAAGCTTAAGATAAATGGCAACTTTAATGTATTTTTCATTTAAAATATATTATCACAAATTTATTTCACTCAAAGAAATCGAAATTAAGCCTCAATTATATTAAATATAATTTGAAAATTTAGTATTTATTTCTAACAATGCGGTAAATCGAATCTTTTAAGGTGTAATTATTTTAATTAAATTTTCATGTATCCCATTTCAATTCTATGCTTAAAAAAAAATTAAAGTGCTTATCCGTTTTTGTACCAGTAAAATAAAATTTAAATTATGTCTTAAACATCGCATACCTACTAATGATATACGTTTCGTGCTCATTTTGCTATTAAAATAGTTTTTAAGAAAAGTATAGGCATTGAATTAAATTATGCGATACACCCAAGAAATAAATTTTCACTTCACTTTATATTTCAATTCGTTTAACTTTGTATCCTTTATGACTTATAGGTACTTTTTAAAAATAGCCTACGATGGAAGCCATTTCTGTGGTTGGCAAATGCAGCCCAATGCTTTAACTGTGCAGCAAAAATTGCAAGAAACCATGCAACTTTTTTGCAACCTGCATGGTGATACTTTGGGCTGCGGCAGAACTGACACAGGTGTGCATGCAAAAGAATTTTTTCTTCATTTTGACTGTGAAAGCGCTATTGAAAACCATGATGAATTTATTTACAAATTAAACAGGGTTTTGCCCGAAAGCATTGCTGTTTATGAGTTATACAAGGTTGGCCAAGAAGCCCACTGCAGGTTTGATGCACTTAGCAGAACCTATGAATACCATATACAGCAGGCAAAAAATCCATTTATTAAAAATGCTTGGTATAATTCGGCTACATTAAATTTAAAAGCCATGGTTGAAGGCTGCCAATTGCTAATGCAATATGAAGATTTTACTTCCTTTAGCAAGAGTAACACGCAAGTATTTACAAATAACTGTGCTATTTTTGAAGCCTATTGGGAACAAAAAGAGGATTTACTTGTTTTTACCATTAAAGCCAACCGCTTTTTAAGAAACATGGTGCGCGCCATTGTGGGTAGCTTGATTGATCTTGGAAAGGAAAAATACAATTTGGAACATTTTAAAACAATCATTGAAAGTAAGAACAGAAGCAATGCAGGCGTTTCAGTTCCCGCTCAAGGTTTATACTTAAGCCAAGTGAGCTATCCTGAATATTATTTTGATCATCAAGAAAAACTTTTTAAACAAGATTAAATCACTGTATGTCTATTGCTGGTAAAGCCTTTGATTTTGGGCTGTTCAAAAAAATTATAAGTTTTACCAAAGGTCATAAAAGTTTGCTGTGGGGCGCAGCTTCTCTTACTTTAATGGGTGCGTTTTTATCTCCGCTCCGTCCCTATTTGGTGCAATATGCTTTTGATAAATACATCACTAAAAACAATTTATCAGGCTTAGGTCAAATAAGTATTATCATTATTATAGTGCTTGTGCTTGAAACAGCGGTTCAATATTTTTCGGGATTCATTAGCAATTTGCTTGCATTGCATGTTGTGCATGATATTAGGATGAAATTGTACAAAAAACTCATCAACTTTAAACTCGATTATTTTGATAAAACGCCTGTTGGAACTTTAGTTACCAGGAGTATAAGTGATATTCAAAATATATCAGATGTTTTTTCGCAAGGCTTTTTAGATATTGCTGGAGATTTACTAAAGGTGATTATCATTATTTTGGTGATGTTTTTTACCAATTGGAAAATTACGCTGCTGAGCCTTACCACCATACCAATTTTACTATACGCCACCTATATTTTTAAGAATGCCATTCGTGCTGCATTTAATGATGTAAGAACGCAAGTTTCTCATCTTAACGCTTTTGTTCAAGAGCATATCAATGGCATGAGTGTGGTTCAAATATTTAATAGAGAAAATCAGGAATATCAAAAATTCAATAGCATTAATGAAGCACATCGCAATGCTAATAACAAATCGGTTTGGCATTATTCTGTTTTTTTTCCGGTAGTAGAAATTCTTTCGGCAACTAGTATTGGTTTGCTGGTTTGGTGGGGCGCCAAAGAATCATTGCAAAGCAATCTCTCTGTTGGTGTAATTGTGGCTTTTATCATGTATATCAATATGCTTTTTCGCCCTATTAGGCAATTGGCCGATCGTTTTAACACCTTGCAAATGGGTATGGTATGCAGTGAGCGCGTAATAAAAGTAATTGAAACAGAAGAATTTAATATTAACAATGGCACACTTAAGCCAGCGCATTTACAGGGGAAAATTGAATTTAAAGATGTTTGGTTTGCTTATGTAAATGAAGATTGGGTGATTAAAGGTGTATCATTTACGATTGAACCTGGTCAAAATATTGCTTTTGTTGGCGCCACAGGGTCGGGTAAAACTACAATTGCTGCATTACTGTGCAGATTTTACGAAATTCAAAAAGGTGAAATTTACATTGATGGCGTTAACATTATGGACTATGAGCTCAATCATTTACGCCAATTGATTGGTACAGTGATGCAGGATGTTTTTCTGTTTCCGGGTAGTATTTATGATAACGTGATTTTAAACAATCAAAAGATTTCAGAAGAAGAAGTATTAAAAGCTGCCATAGCAACTGGCATGAAGGTGTTCATCGAAAAACTGCCCAATGGACTTAACTATCAAGTAATGGAAAGAGGTAGTTTATTAAGCACTGGCCAACGTCAGCTCATTTCCTTTTTAAGAGCTTATCTATACAATCCTTCCATTATGATTTTAGATGAAGCCACCTCATCCATTGATTCTGAATCGGAACAACTCATTCAAATTGCCAGCGAAAAATTGACATCCAACAGAACTTCAATTATTATTGCCCATCGCCTCAGCACCATTAAAGCGGCCAATAAAATTTTAGTGCTCGATAAAGGAAAATTGATGGAGAGTGGCAATCATGATGAATTAATTCAAAATAAAGGGATTTATTTTGAATTGAATAACTCTCATCAAACGGTTAATTCCAACTGATTTCAATTAAGCCAAAAGAAAAATATTTTTTGTATTCTGTATTTAAGGCATATTAACACCAATAGTTTTTTAATAATCAGATAGTTATATTTTAAATAAAAATTAATTCAATTATTCCATTTTATACTTTTTAAATAGCTTATATTAACTATTTTTGCAGCCGTTATTTAAAAGACTTCAAATGGCTAATGCTAAATATATTTTTGTAACCGGTGGTGTTACTTCATCTCTCGGAAAAGGAATTATTTCAGCATCTTTGGCTACTCTGCTGCAATCGCGCGGGTTTAAGGTTACTATTCAAAAGTTGGATCCTTATATTAATGTTGACCCCGGTACTTTAAATCCTTATGAACATGGCGAATGTTATGTTACCGATGATGGTGCCGAAACCGACCTAGATTTAGGGCATTATGAACGATTTTTAAATGTGCCAACCTCCCGTGCCAACAATATTACCACTGGTAGAATTTACAAATCTGTTATTGATAAAGAGCGTCAAGGGGTATATTTGGGTAAAACAGTTCAGGTGATACCCCATATTACCGATGAAATAAAAAGCAGCATTAAGTTATTGGCTAAAAATAAGGCCTTTGATTTTGTAATTACCGAAATTGGCGGCACCGTTGGCGATATTGAATCATTACCCTACATTGAGGCTGTGCGTCAAATGAAATGGGAAATGGGAAAAAATTGCTTGGTTATTCATCTTACCCTGATTCCCTATTTAGCTGCAGCTGGCGAATTAAAAACAAAACCTACCCAGCATTCGGTTAAAGCCCTTTTAGAATATGGCATTCAGCCCGATATTTTGGTTTGCCGCACCGAAAAACCTTTAAATAAAGAAATCAGAAGAAAAGTAGCTTTATTTTGCAATGTTGAACCTGATGCGGTGATTGAAAGTATTGATGCTTCAACCATTTATGATGTTCCCTTTTTAATGAAGGAAGAAAAGTTAGATGAAGTGGTGTTGAGAAAATTGCATGTGGAAGCAGAGCACAAACATGAATTAGGTGCTTGGAGTAAATTTATTAAGAAACTAAAAAACCCATCGCGAGAAGTAAATATAGCACTTGTTGGAAAATATACAGAACTTAAAGATGCTTACAAATCTATCTCTGAATCTTTTATACATGCAGGCGTAGCTAATGATGCCAAAGTTAATGTGCAATGGATTTCATCGGAAGATATTACCTCTGAAAACATTGAAAAGAAACTTAAAAATGTGAGTGGAGTGCTTGTAGCACCCGGTTTTGGCGAAAGAGGAATTGAAGGAAAAATTAATACCATCAAATTTGTGCGCGAAAATAATATTCCATTTTTGGGTATTTGCTTGGGCATGCAATGCGCTGTTATTGAGTTTGCACGCAATGTGTTGGGTTACACCGATGCCCATAGTTCAGAAATGAATAGCCAAACAGCACATCCAGTGATTGACCTTTTAGAAGACCAAAAAAAGATTGTAAATAAAGGCGGCACTATGAGATTGGGCGCTTATGCCTGTGCCATCAAAGAAAACTCATTGGCTTCAAAAATTTACAAATCAGAAACCATTTCAGAAAGACATCGCCACCGTTATGAATTCAACAATAAATATTTAGATGAATTTGTTAAGGCTGGTATGATTAACAGCGGCATGAACTCAAAAACAAATTTGGTGGAGATTGTTGAAATCCCTGCTCATCCTTTCTTTGTAGGGGTTCAGTTTCATCCTGAATATAAAAGCACAGTGGCACAACCTCACCTACTTTTTGTAAGTTTTGTTAGCGCAGCCCTTAAACAAGTAAGAAAAATTAGTTAAACTTTTATAAGCACGCAATTCAGCATTTTTGCTTTTCAATTAACTGCTTATATTTGTACACAATGCCAAGAATAATGTGTTTTGATTATGGTACCAAAAGAACTGGTATTGCTGTAACCGACAATCTGCAAATGATTGCCACAGGTTTATGCACCCTACATCCAGATCATATTGAAGCATATCTTCAATCCTATTTCAAAACAGAAACAGTGAAACTCTTTGTAATTGGTTTACCAAAAAAATTAGACAATAGCGTTAATGATGTGGAGCGCTATATCAAAGGCTTTATAAAAAAATTAAATACCGTTTTTCCTCATATTCCAATTGAACGTATTGATGAAAGATTTACATCATCCATGGCGCAGCAAAGCATGTTACAAGGTGGTTTAAAAAAAAATGACCGCCAAAATAAAGCCCTTGTAGACCAAATTAGCGCTACTATTATGTTGCAAAATTACCTTAGTCAACCCCATATAAATTTGAATTCAATAAAATGATATTACCTATTGTAGCCTATGGCGACCAGGTGCTTAAAAAAAGAGCAGTGGATATTGATAAAGATTACCCTGAGCTTGAACCACTAATAAATAACATGTTTGACACCATGTACGAAGCCAATGGTGTGGGTTTAGCTGCTCCTCAAATTGGCAAATCAATACGCCTATTTATTGTTGATGCCAGCCCTTTTGAAGATAAAGAACCCGATTTAAAAGACTTTGTACAAGTTTTTATTAACCCAGTTATTGAGGAAGAAAGCGGTGAAGAATGGTCGTTCAATGAAGGCTGTTTAAGCATACCAACCGTGCGCGAAGACGTGATGCGCAAGCCCAAAATCTTAATCAGATATTATGACGAAAACTTTGAATATTACGAAGAAGAATTTGAAGGCCTTGCAGCACGTATCATTCAACATGAATACGATCATATAGAAGGGAAATTATTTACAGATAGATTAAGTTCTTTTAAACGCACCTTACTCAAAGGCAAACTTACCGACATTTCTAAAGGCAAAATTGATGTTGATTACAAAATGAAATTTCCAAAAAAATAATTATGAAACTTAATAAATATTTCTTCAATTTAATGACGCTTACTTTGTTTGGTATAATCCTAACATCATGCAGTAATAATGCAAATAAAAGCGATAAAGATGAAACTGGCAAAGTAACATTGGCAAGTGGTAAAGAAAAATATCAAAAAATGGTAGATTCTATTGAAACCAAGATGAAAGCTAGTCGCAATATGCCTTTAGATCATGGAACTGCTATGTTTGCCATGCGTTGTTATGATGAATATGCTTCTTATTTTCCTGATGAAGCTAAGTCGCCAGAATATCTTTTTAAAGCAGGCGAATTGGCTAATAGTTTACAAATGCCACAACCTGCATTAAGTTATTTAGGACGTTTAATGACTAAATATCCCAAATACAAAAATGCGCCGTATGCACTGTTTATGCAAGGTATGATTTATGATGACCAATTGAAAGATACGGCAAATGCCAGAAAAATTTACAAAGAAGTAATTGAAAAATATCCTGAAAGCCAATTGGCCAAAGATGCCGAGGCAAGCATTAACAACTTGGGTAAATCAGTAGAAGAATTGGTAAGAGAATTTGAAAAGAAGCAGGCGGCATCTGCAAAAAAATAATCATTATCTAAAAAAGCGCATCAATTGAGGCATAATAAAAAAAAACAACTTCCATTATTGGAAGGCATTACAATGGTTGATATTGGCTCTGAAGGGCAAGCTGTAGCAAGACATAACGATTTAGTGATATTTGTAAAAGGTGCAGTGCCAGGCGATATATGCAACATTCAACTTACGCGCAAAAAGAATAAATATGCCGAGGGTTTCATTACCGAAATGATTCAAAAATCGGAAAAACAAACAGCCTCCTTTTGTACACATTTTGGTGTTTGTGGCGGTTGCAAATGGCAAAATTTAGATTATCAATGGCAACTTTTTTATAAGCAAAAACAAGTGGAAGATGCTTTAAAAAGAATTGCCAAAATGCCCTATCCTCAAATACTTCCAATCATTGCATCTGAAAAAACAACTTTTTATAGAAATAAATTAGAGTTTACTTTCAGCAATAAAAAATGGTTAAGTGCAGCTGATTTTAGCAAAGCCATTGAAAATAAAAATGCGCAAGAAGCTACTAATGACAATGCTTTTACTGACGCCACAGGGCAATCGAACGCTGTAGGTTTTCACATTCCTGGTCTTTTTGATAAAGTTGTGGATATTGAAAAATGTTGGCTACAAGATAATTTTAGCAATGAAATTAGAAATGAAGTCAGAAATTTTTGCTTTCAACACAAGTACAGTTTTTTTGATTTAAAAGCACAAGAAGGTTTGATGCGCAATTTGGTGGTGCGTGCATCAAGCACTGGTGAATTAATGGTTATTGTTATATTTTATGAAAATGAGGAGGAAAAAATCAATGCCTTGATGCATCATTTAGGCACAACATTTCCTCAAATAACTTCCTTATTGTATATCATCAATCACAAGCGCAACGATACCTTTAGCGATTTAGAGGTGATTACTTTTAAAGGCAAGGACCATATCAATGAAAATATGGAAGGGCTTACTTTTAAGATTGGGCCAAAATCATTTTATCAAACCAATGCCAAGCAGGCTGCGGTATTATACACACTTGCAAAAAAGTACGCCAATTTACAAGGCCATGAAGTGGTTTATGATTTATACACAGGTACAGGCACCATCGCTAATTTTGTGGCCAATGATGCTAAAAAAGTAATTGGTGTTGAATATGTTGCCGATGCTATTGAAGATGCTAAAATAAATTCAACCGTAAATAATATATCAAACACTGATTTTTTTGCAGGTGATATGAAAGATGTATTGAATGATGAATTTATTGCTGCGCATGGCAAACCTGATGTAATTATTACTGATCCTCCGCGCGCAGGCATGCATGCTGATGTAGTGAATAAAATTAATGAAATAAAGCCTTCCACAGTAATTTATGTAAGTTGTAATCCAGCCACACAAGCGCGTGATATTGCATTAATGGCACATTTGTATGATATTACTGCTGTGCAGCCTGTAGATATGTTTCCACACACACATCACGTTGAGTGCGTAATTAAACTTGAATTAAAGAAATAATTGATGGAAGTTATTGATAAAAATTATTGGGAAAAACGTTGGGAAAATAATGAAACAGGCTGGGATGCAGGCACCATAACCACTCCATTAAAACAATATTTCGATCAATTAAAAGATAAAAATATCAAGATATTAATTCCAGGTTGTGGCAATGCGCACGAAGCAGAATATTTATTTAATGAAGGCTTTAAACACACCTATATTATAGATTTAGTGCCTCAAGCGCTCGAATCATTTTCAAAACGTGTTCCAAATTTCCCGAAAGAAAATTTAATCTGTGGCGATTTTTTCAATCATCAAAACCAATATGATTTAATTGTTGAACAAACGTTTTTTTGCGCCTTAGATCCGATATTGCGCGAAGCTTACATCAATAAAATGCATGCCTTGCTAAATCCCACAGGGAATTTGATTGGACTACTATTTAATATCCCATTAAATACTGCACACCCACCTTTTGGGGGTAATAAGGAAGAGTACCAAAAACAATTTGCCCCATTTTTTCATTTTAAACATTTCGAAACCTGCTACAACTCAATTAAACCAAGAGAAAATAACGAGTTGTTTATAGTATTTGAAAAACGTTAAATTTAGCACCCCATACTTTCAATCATTATTTTATACTTTTGCACTAACATAACACTATGGAAGAAAGCACCTCGAGAGAGAAAATATTAAAGAAAGTAAGGAATGCTTTAATGAATAAACCTGCCAAAGAATCAATAGCTAATATTGATTTTGAAAGCGAAGTGTTTTATAAAGCAGATGATGAACCTGAACTTATTTTTGCGCAAAACTTTACTGAAGTTGGCGGCAAATTTATTTTTTGTGAAGACAATGCGGTGCTCATCGATAATTTAGATTTTGTAGTAAAAGAAAGCGGTTGGACATCGGGCTTAGCTTGCGAAGAAAGCATCATTCAAGAATTATTAGGCATAGCCGAAGTTACTTTTTCTGATAAATATACTTCTGATACCCCTATTGTAGTATGTAGTTGCGAAAGTTTAATTGCCCGCACAGGAAGCATCATGGTATCATCAAAGCAAGGTTCTAGTAAAGCAGCGTTGCTAGGTGCAAAAATTTTAGTAGTTATTGCTTTCACCAATCAACTCGTTGGCGACCTAAAAGATGCGCTTAATACTGTTAGAAAAAAATACAATGGTCATTTTCCGAACATGCTTTCGGTGATTACAAATCCTATCAATCAAAATGGGGAAAGCCTTTCGCAAGAGCTTTATGTACTTTTAATTGAAAGCGAAGAATAAGTGTATACTTTTAAAATTATCAAACATTGAAAAACTGGACAAAAGTGCTTGAAACAACTGATTTACAGTATATAGAATTACTTAAATCAGTATTACTAAATGAAGAGATTGAAGCAGTGACAATGAATCAAAAAGACAGCAGTAATCTTATTTTTGGAACTGTTTCTTTATATGTTCCAAATGATTTGGTAGAGCAAGCTAAGGCCATTATTCAAGCACAAGCCAGTGAGTAATTTTTGGCAAAGAGCAATCACAGGTGTTGCCTATGTAGCAGTGCTTTTGGGGATGACATTTTACCATCCGCTTACCTTAGGTATCTTATTTTTAACCATGACCATCATTGCATGTAATGAATTTTACAACATCGCCATTAAAGGAGAAAATCAACCTCAAAAAGTGATAGGAATTATTGTTGCTTCAAGCTCATTTATATTGAGCTTTTTAGTAGTATTTTACAATCTTCCACCAAAATTTTTAGCATTAGTTATTCCGCTCATTTGCATTGTATTTATTGGAGAATTATACCGTAAAAAAAACAAACCTTTTGGGCAAATTGCTTATACATTGTTAGGCATTGTTTGGGTAGGATTACCCATGAGTTTAATTCCTTTTTTGGTAGGCTTAGGCACAGGATTCCATCCTGAGATTTTGGCGGGTTGCTTTTACTTGGTTTGGGCCAACGATACAGGAGCTTATTTATTTGGAAGGAAATTAGGCAAGACAAAACTTTTCGAACGCATTTCACCAAAAAAAACGTGGGAAGGAGCTGTTGGAGGTGCCATTTTAGCTTTAGCTCTGAGCTATCCAATAGCACAGCATTATACCGTAATATCATTTATTGATTGGGCCATTATTGCGATCATCACTGTAATTACTGGTAATTATGGCGACTTGGTTGAATCATTATATAAAAGAAGTAAAAACATTAAAGATTCAGGCAATTTACTCCCTGGCCATGGCGGTATTCTTGATAGAATTGACAGCCTGTTGATGGTAATTCCTTTTGTTTTTGTGTATTTATACTTAAGGCTATAAACTCATCAATAAAAATATATTTTACTAAAACCAATAAAGAGGAAGCCTTCAGCTAATTCTAAAAAAAGTTAAGCAACCAAAACTGCTTTGATAATTTCCTATCTTTGAAGGTACTATTAAAAAAAACATGTTCAAAAAACTTGTACTCATTATTGCATTAATGTTTGCTTCTATGGCAAACACTTTTGCTTCTTACATCCTTATCCCAATGGATACTGAGCAAAAGAATCATCTTAAAGCATATGGCATTGCTTATTGGACATTAAAAAATGATGTTGAAATAAGTTGGTTGCTAAATTACCGTGGAGGTAGTTTTATGATTAAAAACATAAAGGCCATTGAAAACGAATGTTTAATTAGAGGTGTAAGTTATGAAGTTATTGCCGACGCAAAATCTACTGCGATACTCCAAGAAATAGCGAATCCAGAGGCCAACATGGATGAAGTAAAATTAGAAAAGGCGCCAAAAGTAGCAGTATATTCACCAAAAAATAAGTTACCTTGGGATGATGCAGTAACCATGGTGCTTACCTATGCCGAAATTCCATATGAAGTAGTTTATGATGAAGAAGTGCTAACAGGAAAATTACCAATGTATGATTGGTTGCATTTACATCACGAAGATTTTACTGGTCAATATGGAAAGTTTTATGCAATGTACCGCAATGCAGCTTGGTATCAAGAGGAACAAAGAATTAGTGAAGCCACAGCAAATAAACTTGGCTTTAAAAAAGTATCTCAATTAAAATTAGCTGTGGCTCAAAAAATTAGAGATTTTACTGCAGGTGGTGGATTTCTTTTTGCCATGTGCTCGGCCACCGATAGCTATGATATTGCGCTGGCTTCAGAAGGCATTGATATTTGTGAAAGCATGTTTGATGGCGATGGGAGCACTTCAAATTACAACAGCAAAATTGATTATACTAAAAGCCTTGCTTTCACCAATTATACGCTTGTTACCCAACCAATGGAATATGAATTTAGCAATATTGATGTAAAGGTACCACGCACAATTCCTCAAAAAAACGATTTATTTGTGCTCTTTGATTTTAGCGCAAAATGGGATCCAGTGCCAAGTATGCTTTGTCAAAATCATGAAAATATCATCAAAGGATTTATGGGACAAACAACTGCTTTTAATAAAAATATCATTAAGCCAGGCGTTTTAGTTATGGGTGATAATAAATCTTTAAATGAGGCACGTTACATACATGGCGAATTTGGCAAAGGTACCTGGACATTCTATGGCGGGCACGATCCAGAAGATTATCAGCATTATGTTGGTGACCCGCAAACAGATTTAAGTTTGCATCCAAACTCCCCAGGTTATAGATTGATATTAAACAATATCCTGTTTCCTGCAGCAAAAAAGAAAAAGCAAAAAACATAGTTCAAGCAAGGCCTAGTGAATTTAAAAATAACAATAAAAGTATGCAAGCACAAGGCAAAATAACTGTACTTTTTACTGCCATAATTCTTCTTTTACTGAAGTTTATTTATCCCGAACACAATATACTATCGTGGGATGTTTTTGGTTATTATCTTTATTTACCTGCTCAATTTATATACCACGATCCCTATTTGCTGCATCAAGATTGGCTGCATCAAATTGTTGCTGAGTATCAAAGCACAGCCACGCTTTATCAAATCAATCTACATCCTGAAACCAATAATTGGATCATTAAATACAGCATGGGGATGTCTATTTTATATGCTCCATTCTTTTTTATAGCGCATTGGTTAGCGCCAATTTTTGGATATAAACAAGATGGATTTAGTTCAATATATGGGTTAGTGATAGAAAGCGGTATGTTTCTTTTAAGCATACTTGGACTCAATTATTTACTTAAAATTTTATATGCTTATTTTGAATCAAAAATTGCGATTCTTACATTTATATTAATTGTATTTGCAACAAATTATGTGCAGCTAACAGTGCAATATTCATTGTTAACGCACGTACCCCTTTTTAGCTTGTATGCTATTTTAATCTACTTTACCATTCAATGGAATAATAATAAGCAATGGCGGCATCTTTTTTTAATTGCATTAAGTTGCGGTATAATAACAATAATAAGACCTAACGAGATTATTTGTGTACTTATTCCTTTGCTCTGGAACATCAATAAAAGTAGTAATTTTAAAGATAAATCAAACTGCTTATTTGCATCCAAAGGAAAACTATTTGCCGCTGTTTTATTGTTTTTAATTCCGCTATGCCTACAAATGTGGTATTGGAAAAAGGGCACCAACCAATGGCTTTATTACAGTTATCAAAACCCTGGTGAAGGCTTTGACTTTTTATCCCCATACACAAGGTCATTTTTATTCAGTTTTAGAAAAGGTTGGTTTGTTTATACGCCTTTAGCGATGATTGCATTGCTAAGTTTAGTATTTGTTTATCGAAAAAATAAATCCATTTTTTGGGTTATTTTAATTCCAACGGTGTTCTCCATTTATGTTGTTTCTAGTTGGTCTTGTTGGTGGTATGCTGGTGGAAGCTACAGCCAAAGAGGCATTTTATCAATATATCCGCTATTGGCCATCAGTTTGGGTTATGGAATTAGTTTCTCAATGTCGAAATTAAAAAATATTATTTTTATTCCTTTAGGTTTACTGCTGCTATTAAATTTGTTTCAAGCGTGGCAGTTTAATCATGATGTACTAGATCATGAAAGAATGACTTTTAGGTATTACAAAAAAATATTTTTGAAAACTGAAAAACCAAAAGATGCTGACAATTTTTTACTCGTAAACAGAAGTGCCGATGAAGATGGAGCAATTGCAAATATCAATAATTACGAAGAAAAAACGATGGCATCATTCACCTACGAAAAAGCGCCACAAGGAAAAGAATATGCCAAGTGCGACACCTTTGGGAATGGCGATAAGCATTCATTATTCATGAGCGAAACGAATGAGTTTGTTGATGGATTTGCAATGAAATACAATCAAGTTACAAATAAAGATCATTTCTGGATTAAAGCATCAGTAGATATTTTTATTCCTGAAAACTACCAAAGTGAAAGTGCAATATTTGTTGCTCATTTTAATCATGGCGAAAATGGAACTTACAAATACAGAAATAAATCTATCAGCAATAAAGATTTGAAATTGAAGCAATGGAATCATTTAACATTCCTCTATCTTAGTCCAGAAGTGCGCAACATAAATGATGACTTTAAAGTGTATTTATGGCATCCAAATAAAACAAAAATATACATCGATAATTTAAAAATTTCGGTGCTCATCCCAAATCAATAATGAAAATAAAAACAATTATTTTTTTGATTTTTATATTACAACAATTAAGCGCCAATGCTCAACATTTTGTTGAAACAGATATATGGCTTGCTGATAGCAGAATTAAAGAAGGAGCAATTTACTTTGGCGCCGCAAAAAATATCACAAATAGCGCTGGCTATGACAGTCAGCCATTTTTCTTAAACGATACCACACTTCTTTACACAGGCATTAGAGAAGATTTACAAGCTGATATTTATCAATACAATTTAATAAAAAAAGTGAATTTAAAATTCACAAATACAAGTGAAAGTGAGTATTCTGCGAAGTTGTTGCCCAATAAAAAAGGCATCTCAGTTGTGGCAGTTGAAAAAGATTCGGCACAAAGAATTTGGAGCTTCGATTTAACTGGCAATAATGGGAAAGTGCTCATTCCTCAAACTGATTCTATTGGCTATTATACTTGGCTAAATGACACTGGCTTTGCAGCCTTTATTTTAACTCAACCGCCTAGTTTGCAAATGGGTAGTACTTTAAATAAAAATACCAAAACAATTGCAAAAAATATTGGCAGATGTATGCAAGTTTCCTCCTTTGGAAATATCTACTTTACGATGTTAGAAAATGACAGTGTTCGTTGGCTTTGCCGCACTGAAAGCAGTGGGAAAATTACTAAACTTATTGAATTTTATAAAGATGTGGAGGATTTTGTTTTAGGTAATAACAACATTGTTTTTTGTGCAAAAGAAGGGATGTTATACTATAGCGATAATAATTTCAATTTGGGTTGGCGACTTTGTGGAAACTTTGCTGCAGCAGGTTTGAAAAATATCAATAGAATAGCGTTAAGCCCCAACAATAAGCATATTGCATTGGTAAATACGGTTGAAACAAAAAAATAATTAATCAAACACTTCTTCCGTTTCCCCTTCCATCATACTTATATAACTTCTAAAACGCGTAAATGGAATTTCATTATTTTCTACTGCTTCCTTAATGGCACAGCCAGGTTCATTCATGTGTAAACAATTATTGAATCGGCATTCATTCATCTTAGCTCTTATCTCAGGAAAGTAATGACCTAGCTCCTGTTTATTCATATCAATTAAGCCAAACTCTCTAATACCTGGCGTATCAATAATAAATGTATCAACACCAACTGGATGCATTTCAGCGAAAGTAGTGGTATGCTTTCCCTGTAAATGGGCAATAGAAGTAGCTGCTGTTTTTATCTTCAAATCTTTATTAAGCATATTAATCAATGTTGATTTTCCTGTTCCAGAATGACCAATCAACAAACTTACCTTTCCCCATAATTTCGATTTAATTGTTTCCATATCAGCTTCATTAAGCGCTGATATAGCATCAGTTTCGTATCCTACAGTTTGATAGGTGCTAATCATTTCTTCTGCCAACAAAATATCCTTATCGTTCCATGCGTCTTTTTTATTAAAAATAACTGAAGCAGGTATTCCGTATGCTTCTGCCGTTACCAACATTCTATCAATAAAACCAAAAGGTGTGCGTGGGTTACTCACTGTTGCCATAATGTAAACATGATCGACATTAGCCGCCAACACATGCGATTTTTTTGAAAGATTAATGCTTTTTCTAATGATATAATTCTTTCTTTCCTCTATAGCATTAATAACGCCTTGCTCAGTTTTAGCTTCCAATTCATAAGCTACAATATCACCTACAGCAATAGGATTGGTACTTCTACTGCCTTTTAATCTGATATTCCCTTTCATTCTGCATTCCAAAATAGCCATATCATCAGTTAATACAGTGTACCAGCTTCCTGTAGATTTTATAACTCTTCCTTTCATAATGCAAAGTTAAATCATTTGTAATGAAGTTTATAATTCACTTTGTAATATTTAAATATTAAATAATTAATTCATGTATTGGTTATATATGTTGATGTTGTAATTATCTTTGCTTCAATGATGCCAAAAAAAACTTTTCTATTTACTAATAAGCAAACCATAGTTGCGTTTGGCATTTCGCTGTTAGTATGTCTTCTGCTATCATTAATCATCCCACATTTAGAATCAGAGCAATCGCATATAGCAAGCTTCGAAAAAACGCTACACCAAAAAGAAGTAGCAGTTGAAAAACTTATTACAAACATTAGCAAAGAAATAGCAACAACCAACTATGCCGATATTTTTAAAAAACAACTGAGTAGTTATGAGTCGCTATATAATACGGATGGTTTTGTATTACTAATATATGAAAATGATTCATTAAAATTTTGGTCAGACAATCATATTCCTGTCGAAAATTTCTTACTAAAAATATGTTTAGACAGTAAAATTGTAAAGCTAAACAATGGCCTTTTTGAAGTAAGACGAAAGCAACTAAATAACAAAGTAATTATTGGGCTTATACTTATTAAAAATGATTATTCATTTAACAATGATTACCTGCAAGATGAGTTTGCCATAGGCTTCCATTTGCCGGTAAGCACTAATATCACTGAAGTAAAAAGCAAATTTACACATGATATTTTAAGCAAGGAAAAACATTATTTATTTACTTTAGATAAAGTGCAAAATGAGGCACATTTGTGGTTAGAATACCTACAAATTATTAGCTTCTTAACTTTTTTGCTTTTTCTAACATTACTCATCGAAAAACTCTGTTTTAATTTTCTACACCAATTGGGTTTTTATGCTTATTACTTAAGTTTTGGTGCATTATTAGCTGCAATTAGAGTGGCTATGTTAAAGTTTAATTTTCCCGAAACGCTTTACAATACTGAATTATTTAGCCCTTCAATATACGCGCATACTGCTTTTATTCCCTCTTTAGGGGATTTATTAATGCATGCTGTGCTCTTAGCCGCCTATTTTTACGGCTTATATTCGCAAGTAAAATCTGATTTAAAATCGGAGAAAAGCAATTACAAAATAATAGCAGGTAGTAATATTGGCTTTGCCCTACTCATTGTGCTTTGCATAAATGTAATGATCAGTTTGGTGAATGACTCAAAAATTAATGTTAACGTAAACAACCTTATTTCTTTAAACTCATACAGCTATTTAGGTTATATCTGCATTGGTTTGCTATTAACTGCATTGTATTTTGCAGGTCAAGCACTTATTATTCAACAAAAGAAATTTAGCATAAAAATCACAACTGGTTTTGCATTACTTGCTATTACCTTAGCTATAATTTTTTTAATTTTTAATGTGCCTTTTAAATACATGCTTATTCCGCTGGCATGGTTTGCGCTGCAAGAAATATTGGAGTACAATGTTTATACTAGCAATTACACTGCTAAATCTATTTTTTATATCACACTCGCTGCTGTATTTACTACTTTTATTATACGCCATGAGATTGGCTTGAGCAATGAACAAAAGCTCAAATTTTTAGCAGAAAACTTAGCCATTGAGCGTGACCCAGTTGCTGAATTTCTTTCTTTCGATTTAAAAAATAAAATACCCAAAGATTCATTACTTATTAATTCACTCATAAATTACAATGCCGAGGATAATACTTTCCTAAACCGACTCAAAGAAAAATACTTCAATGGATATTGGGAAAAATTTGATATCCGATTTTATGCCTACGATTCACTTTGTAATCCTATCTCAAAATCGCCTGGTGCTGTGTTTGATAAATATAGTTTTTTTGAGGATTTATTCTTTAAAACCAAAAATAACAACTTCTGTTACTTACCTGCCGAAAAAAGCGCTAAATCGGGTTTTTTACTAAAATATGATTTGTATAAAAACGTAAATAACCAGCGTAAATTTATTGCACATGTATTTATTGAAGCCGATTCAAAATATCTCTCCGATGAAATTGGATTTCCACTATTGCTTTTAGATAATACCGTTGATAATCAAAAAGAATTTAGCAATTTATCTTTTGCTATTTACAGAGATAGTTTGCTTACCAAGCACCACGGCAAATTTATTTACAACGCTCAACTTTCATTCTATAACAATGCAAAGCATCATTCAACAAATCTATTTTTCGATTTTAGAGATTACAAACATTACGCATTAAAAACCAGCAAAAGCACCTATTTGGTGAGTATCAAAAATGAAAATTGGTTTAATGCACTCACCTTTTTCTCTTACCTTTTTTCTATTTATTCATTACTCTTTTTATTGCTGATCGCAATTGTAAATCCTGATAGAATATTATCCTTAAAAAAATACACGCTTCGAAATCGAATTCAATCCTTGCCAATAGCAATGGTTTTGGTTGCTTTAATACTTTTTGGCTTAGGAACTGTTTACTTTATTGTTAAACAATACGAACAAAAAAATTCCGAAAACCTAACTGAAAGATTACAATCTGTGCTCCGTGAAGTTGAATATAAATTAGGCGATGAAAATAGCATTTCATTTTCTTCAGCCGAATATCTTACTTATATACTTTCAAAATTTTCGAATGTATTTTTAGCCGATATCAATCTTTATGATCCAGATGGAAATCTTATTGCGCTATCACGTCCTAAAATTATTGAAGAAGGATTAATTTCAGAAAAAATGAATCCCGAAGCTTACCTACAAATGGTTATCAATAAACAAGCACAATTCATCAATAAAGAACAAATAGGAAATTTAAATTACCTATCGGCCTATATCCCATTTGTGAACAGCAATAACAAGTTGATGGGCTATTTAAACATCCCTTATTTTGCAAAACAAGCAGCATTAGAAAATGAAATATCTACACTTTTAGTAACCTTAATTAATATTTATGTTTTTCTGATTGTAATTTCTTTGCTTGTTACACTTTTCATTGCCAATAGAATTACAGGCCCTTTGCACATGTTGCAACAAAAGTTGGCTAATATTAGTTTAGGCAAAAAAAATGAACCCATTCTTTGGGAGAACAATGATGAAATTGGCAACTTAATTATAGAATACAATAGAATGATTTTGGAATTAGGCGAAAGTGCCGAAAGGTTAGCAAAAAGCGAAAGAGAAAGTGCTTGGCGCGAAATGGCTAAACAAGTTGCACATGAAATAAAAAATCCGCTTACACCATTGCGATTAAATGCCCAACTCATACAACGTGCCTACGAGGAAAAAAGCCCGCAATTTGATGAAAAGTTCAAAAAATTTACAAGCATGCTTATTGAGCAAGTTGATACTTTAGCACAAATTGCAAGCGAATTTAGCAATTTTGCAGTAATGCCTAAACCCAAATTAACACAGGTTAAATTAAGCGAAGTAATACAAAATGCAGTTACTCTTTTTAGAACAACTACTTCAAGTGAAATCATATTTAACCAACACACCAATAACGACACTTTACAGGCAGACAAAGAACAATTGTTGCGCGTATTTAACAACCTCATCAAAAATGCCATACAAGCTATCAATACTGACAATAAAGGAATAATAGAAATCAATCTTAAAGAAGAAAAAAACAATATTCTTGTGCAAATCATTGACAATGGAATTGGAATGGATGAAGATCAGAAAAAAATGATTTTTATTCCAAATTTTACCACTAAAACAGGCGGAATGGGCTTAGGCTTAGCCATGGTAAAAAGTATACTCGAAAACATAAACAGCAACATTACATTTACCTCTATTCAAAATAAAGGAACCACTTTTGAATTAAGATTCCCAATGACTCAGCAAAATTAATACTATGCAACTTTTCTATCAGCCTAACCTATTAGTAAATACAACACAAATTTTAAATGAAGAAGAATCAAGACATTGTGCACAAGTATTACGCTTAAAATCAGGAGACATCATCAATATTACCAATGGCAATGGCAGTTTTTTTACTGCAGAATTAATTGATGTAAATCATAAAAAATGTGTAATTGCTATTACCCAAGAAACTACTTACCCAAAAGAAAATAATTACAGTTTACATTTAGCTATAGCGCCAACAAAAAGTATGGACAGAATGGAATGGTTCCTCGAAAAAGCTGTAGAAATGGGTATTGATGAAATTACTCCTTTAATTTGTGCAAGGTCAGAACGCAAAGAAATAAAAACAGAAAGATTAATGAAAGTGGCTATCTCAGCCATGAAACAATCTTTAAAATGCTACTTACCAAAAATAAATGAAGTCATTTTATTTAATGATTTTATAGCCAAACCAAATTTGCAACAAGCGTTTATTTGTTTTGGTGAAGCGCCTGCAACAAGTAATTTACATGAATTTAATACCAGCAAAAACCACAACCTTTTTTTGGTTGGCCCCGAAGGTGACTTTACACCAAAAGAAATTACAACAGCCAGCCAAAAAGGGTATAAGCCATTAAACCTAGGAAGCTCAAGGCTAAGAACAGAAACAGCTGCAATGCATATTGTAAGTATTGTAAATTTTAAAAAAATGAACTTCAGCTAGTTTCATTTAAATTTCTCACTAATTAATACAAAACTGAATTTCTTCAAACTCACTAAAAAAGCATCTTTTTTATTATATTTGCTCAAAATAGGTGAATCAATTATTTTAAAAATATAACATGTCAAAAGAAACCTCAAAAGTTACAAGCCCTCCTTTTGAAGATTTTAAACAAATGGTAATTAACGATTACCAAATCGCTATGGAGAGCCGCGAAGCTAGTTTATTGGGAAGAAAGGAAGTGCTTACTGGCAAAGCAAAATTCGGTATTTTTGGCGATGGCAAAGAAGTAGCACAACTAGCTATGGCCAGAAGTTTTAAGGCTGGTGATTTTCGATCAGGATATTATAGAGATCAAACCTTTATGTTTGCGACCGAAAATCTTACCTTGCAACAATGGTTTGCTGGATTGTATGCACACGCAGATGTAAATGCTGATCCAACTTCTGGTGGACGACAAATGGGTGGTCACTTTGCTACACGCAGTTTAAATGATGATGGCTCGTGGAAAAATTTAACTCAAATAAAAAACTCCTCTGCCGACATCTCCCCTACTGCAGGTCAAATGCCCCGTTTATTAGGCTTAGCGCAAGCATCAAAAATATATAGAAATGTACCAGGCTTAGAAGGTTTTACAAATTTCTCAAACAAAGGAAATGAAATTGCTTTTGGAACGATTGGTGATGCTAGTACTTCCGAAGGTTTATTTTGGGAAACTATTAATGCTGCTGGTGTGTTGCAAGTGCCCATGGTAATGTGTGTTTGGGATGATGGGCATGGCATTTCTGTACCTAAAAAATATCAAACCACCAAAGAAAGCATTTCAGAAGTATTGAAAGGTTTTCAAAAAGAAGAAAACACCAACGGTTTTGAAATTTTTAAGGTTAAAGGTTGGGATTATGTGGCCTTGTGCGAAACCTTTGAAAAAGCCACTGCCATTGCCCGCGAGCAACATGTGCCTGTGTTAATCCATGTGGAAGAATTAACGCAACCGCAAGGACACAGCACCTCAGGAAGTCATGAACGTTATAAAAACAAAGAACGTTTACAATGGGAAGCCGACTTTGATTGCATCAAACAAATGCGCGAATGGATGCTTAAAAATGCATTGGCCTCTGAAGAAGAATTAATCAAAATTGAAAATGAGGCTAAACTAAAAGTAAAAGATGCCAAATCGGCTGCATGGAAAGCTTTTTTAGACCCAATTAAAGAAGAAATAAATACTTTCAATAGCTTGCTTGATGAAGCAATCAGCAAAAGCAAACATCATGATGCACTGAGCGCACTGAAAGCAAATTTCAATGCTGGTATGGATCCTATCAGACGTGATATTCATGCTACTATCAGAAAAGCCATTAGAATTACTAGAGCAGAAGGAAACGAAGTAAATGGCGCATTGAAAAACTTTTATCAGCAATCATTAACTGAGTGTACTGAAAAATACAGCAGTCATTTGCACAGCCAATCAGCCCAAGCTTTATCCAATATTAAAGCGGTAGCACCTGAATATAATAGTGAATCAAAAATGGTGGATGCACGTGAAATTATACGTGATAATTTTGACCATTTGCTTGCCACCAGACCCGAAGTATTAATTTTTGGTGAAGATGTTGGTGGCATTGGCGATGTAAATCAAGGATGTGAAAGATTACAAGAAAAATATGGCATTTTGCGTGTAAGCGATACTGGCATTAGAGAAGCTTCTATCATGGGTCAAGGCATTGGCATGGCCATGCGCGGCTTGCGCCCCATTGCCGAAATTCAATATTTAGATTACTTTTTATATGGTTTACAAATTTTAAGTGATGATTTAGCCACACTGCAATACCGTACCAAAGGCGGACAAAAATCTCCTTTAATTATTAGAACACGCGGCCATCGGTTAGAAGGCATTTGGCACAGTGGTTCACCTATGGGAACCATTATTCATGCGCTTAGAGGTGTAAATATTTGTGTGCCTCGCAACATGACCCAAGCCGCAGGATTTTATAATTTATTGTTGCAAGGCGATGAGCCAGGAGTAATTGTAGAACCTTTGAACGGCTATCGTTTAAAAGAAAAAATGCCTATCAATTTAGGTGAATTTAAAACACCATTGGGTGTCCCTGAAATTTTACGGCAAGGAAAAGATATCACCATAGTTACTTATGGTAGCACTTGCAGAATAGCTTCAGACGCATGTGAACAGTTAGAAGCCATGGGAATAAACGTAGAACTTATCGATGTACAAACCTTATTACCTTTTGATGTTAATCACCTTATTGTGGAATCGGTTAAACGCACCAATAAATTATTGGTTTTAGATGAAGATGTGCCAGGTGGTGCTTCAGCATTTATTTTGCAACAAATTGTTGAAGAACAAAACGCTTATCAATATTTAGATGCTAAACCTGCAACATTAACAGCCAAGGCGCACCGACCAGCTTATGGCTCTGATGGAGATTACTTTAGTAAACCATCTGTTGAAGATGTTTTTGATGCAGTGTATGCCATCATGTATGAGACAAATCCATCGCAATTTCCTGCCATTTATTAGTATTTAGTATATGCCACAAAAAAAGCTCCTGTAAATATTTACAGGAGCTTTTTTATTAATTGTTGTTAGTGACTATTTCTTGTATGCGTTGTAAGTAGCATCAATTTTTATATCAATTTCTTCTGCAATTTTATCCATAACCATTTTAGGTCTGGCTATTTTATAGTCATCTAATTTAGCTTTAAAGTTAGCTACCAAATGCACATCTCCTGCGTTAACAGTAATATTACCAGGCACAGTAATTAATTTTTCTACCCCATGCATATACATCATTCCAGTGCATGTTACTTTATAAGTTCCATCTTTACTTAAATCGGGGCTTTCATTTATTTTACCTCTAAAAGTTGATTTTGGATACTTTGAACTCTCCATATAATTTTCATTAAAATGCTCTTGCATTAATGGACTTTTAAAAATGAAACCAGTATTGGCTAAAGAGATTTTAATTGAATCTGCGGCAATGAAAGAAGTGGATGAGCTGTTTAAAGCTGAAATATCTTCAATAGGTGTTGAAGAAAAAAAACTCACCTTAACCTCATCTTTTTTCGATTTGTAAATTTGTGCATTCATGCTGGCATATCCAGCAATAATTAGCGTTGCAATGGCAATTACTTTTTTCATATTGATATTTATTTTGGGTTTATTAATTGTTATTTCCTCCCTGTTGAAGCCAAGCTTCTATTAATTTTAAATCTTTACTTTCTAAAGGTTGATCTGGTGGCATACTTTTATTTTCAATCACAAGTCTTTTAAATTTACCCCTGTCCACTTGCTTTTTCAACGTTTCAAAAATAGTAAAATCGCCTTCATAAAAACCTTGTATGTGACAGCCAGCAACTGCACACTTACTTTCAATAATTGGTAAAATATTTTTTTTATAGCTTACCTCAACAACACTAACAATAGGTGCGGTAGTAGTTTTTTTACTTGTACCACAGGCCGCAATTAACAAACACAGTGCCAAAGATAAATAATTGTTATTTTTCATACTATGAATTTAAAGCGAATGTACTAAAAGGAAATTAAATGTGATTTTTAAACTAATAACAAAAAAAGGGATACAAAATAAGTTTGCATCCCTTTTAAATAGTAATTTCAGTTTATTTCTTTCCTGGAGCTTTTGCTGCGTCAGTTGCTGCAGAAGCCATGTTACGTGTTGCCTTAATAGTAACTACAACCATATTTGGCGTATCTAACAATTCAATATTACTTACAGGTATATCAATAACTCTAATACTTTTTCCGATATCTAAATCATCAATTTTAATTTCGATGCTATCAGGTAAATTAGCTGGTAAAGCTTTTACTTTCAATTTTCTAACATTCAAAGTTAATTTACCACCCGCTTTAACACCTATTGAATTACCCGTTGTGTGCACTGGAATATCAATAAATACAGGCTTGCTATCGAACATTTCTAAAAAGTCGATATGCACAATTTTATCGTTGATTGGATTAAACTGAATTTCTTGCATTAATGCTTTGTAAGTTGTTCCATCAATAGTTAAATCAACAGTTAAAACTTCTGGTGTGTATACCAAAGGCAATAAATCGTTATACTTAATTGAAAATGATTTTTGAACTTTACCTCCGTAAAGCACACACGGTACAAAACCTGCATTGCGCACAGCTTTCGCATCTTTTTTCCCTACGTTTGTTCTTGACAAACCGCTAATAGATACTGATTTCATTTAATTTGTTTTTTATTTTAACCTCAGCAAATCCCGCCATTGCCTTAGTTATATTGTTATTATTGTATGCGGGTAATATTTTAAGAAATAAAATAGGAACTTATCGATTCAAAATTATGTACTCTTTTAAACACATCGGCAAATAAATCAGCCACTGTTAACACTTTAATTTTATTAGTTACTTCATCTTTCTTTAAAGGAATGGTATCCGTCACAATAAGTTCTGTCAACTGAGATTTTTCGATGATTTCATAGGCTCTACCCGACAATATTGGATGTGTACAAACAGCCCTAACGCTGTTAGCCCCTTTATCCATCATAATGTCAGAAGCTTTTGCTAAAGTGCCAGCAGTGTCAACAATATCGTCAACCAAAATAATATCTTTTCCTTCAACATCACCAATTAAAGTCATGCTTTCAATTTTGTTAGCTACTTTACGCTGTTTGTAGCAAATTACAATATCGGAATTTAAATATTTAGCATAAGCATTGGCTCTTTTAGAACCACCCATATCGGGCGCTGCCATTGTTAAGTTAGGCAATTTTAATGATTGTATGTATGGCAAAAATATACTTGAAGCATACAAATGATCTACTGGCACATCAAAAAATCCTTGTATTTGATCAGCATGCAAATCCATTGTAATTATACGCGTAACACCGGCAGAGCTTAACAAATTGGCCACCAGTTTAGCCCCAATGGCAACTCTTGGTTTATCTTTTCTATCCTGACGAGCAAACCCAAAATATGGCATTACTGCAATAATTTGGTTAGAAGATGCTCTCTTGGCCGCATCAATCATCAACAGCATTTCAAATAAATTATCTGAAGGCGGAAAAGTGGATTGAATAATAAAAACATCGGCTCCTCTTACCGTTTCTTCAAAAGAGGGTTGAAACTCACCATCACTAAATCTTGAAACAGTCATTTTGCCTAATTCCTGACCATAACTAGCAGCAATATCCGTTGAAAGATACATCGATTGTGTGCCTGAAAATATTTTTACTGGAGATTCCATGGGTATTTGCCAAAAAGGAGTGCAAATGTAGCTTTTTTTATTCTAAAATGCAAAGAGATAAAACACAAATAAATATGAGCCCCAAAAGTCTTGATTTTGAACGCTTCAAGTCAGCAATTTGGGCAATACCTGCGGCCCGGGCCAACCGCTATATCTTTTTTTGGCAGCCTTTAATCCAAGCTCAAAAAAAGGATGCCGCTCTTGTCCCTATTGCAAAAAAAAGTATTATGACCCAATGTAGGTGCTAAGCTGAAGCCCCACCTGAGCGTAGTTTCCGAACTACGCTCTTTTTATTTGAAATGCTAAAATGAATTCAATACTTAAATAATTTTTACTACTTTCACAATGTGGCAGAAGCGTATCAAATAAAAAATCAAAAAGGATTGTACTTCTTAACGCTACAAGTAGTAGGTTGGGCAGCTATTTTTACTAGACAATCCTATAGAGATATTATTATTGATAGTTTTGTGTATTGCAGAAAAAGTAAAGGTTTAAAAGTGTATTCGTATGTCATCATGTCAAATCATATTCATTGTATTGTAAGTGCAAACAATAACTTATCTGATGTGATCAGAGATTTCAAAAAATTTACGTCTAAGGAAATTTTGAAATTAGTAAATGAAAATACGCAGGAAAGTAGAAAAGAATGGTTGCTCATGATTTTTAAATATCACGCAAAATTCAATAAACGGGTTGAAAAGTTTCAATTTTAGACGCACGAAAATCACGCAGTTGAATTAACATCAATTGAAATGATTGAAAGTAGGGTAAATTATATTCATCAAAATCAAGTTAGAGCCGGCTATGTGGCGCAAGAACATGAATATATTTATTCAAGTGCTAAAAACTTTGCAGGACTTATAAATTTAATGGAGATAGATGAGCTTTAGTGGAAAATATAAAAACAGCGTAGTTGCAAACTACGCTGAGAGGGGATAGATGAGCTTTAGTGGAAAATATAAAAGCAGCGTAGTTGAAAACTACGCTGAGAGGGGATAGATGAGCTTTAGTGGAAAATATAAAAGCAGCGTAGTTGAAAACTACGCTGAGAGGGAGCTTCTCGGTATTCCAAGCAAACTCAGCCATTGCAATAAAAAGTAATTCAAATGCTTACTTTGTAAGGCAATAGCTTGAGAAAAAAATCCGTTACTTTTTAAAATAAAACTTTTACTCAATGAGTATCCATAAAGAATAGATGCGTAAAAAAACAATCTATTTTTAAATATTAACTTTCTTTTTCCGTTTTGGATTGTACTTTTGAACTCCAATGAAAATAAAACATTTATTACTTTTTGTACTTATTGCGCTCTGCAATAGCCTTATTGCGCAAGAATTAAATTGCACAGTAAAAGTACTAAGCCCTGCTATACAAGGCACTGAAAAAAGCGTTTTCGAAACGCTCGAAACTGCTGTAAAAGAATTCATGAACAACACGCGTTGGAGCAATGATAACTTCAAACAAGACGAAAGAATTGAATGTAATATTACCATCAATGTAACCAAAAGATTAGCTGTTGATGAATTTGAAGCCAATATTATTGTGCAATCGCGCAGACCAGTTTATAAAAGCTCTTACAATACCAATTTAATTAATTACCAAGACAACGATTTTACATTTAAATACACCCCATTTCAACCTTTTGAATTTAATGAAAATGCTTTTACTAATAACCTAACCTCTACATTGGCTTATTATGCCTACATATTTATTGGTTTAGACTATGATACCTACAGTCCTGATGGCGGAACGCCTTTTTACCAAAAGGCGCAAACTATTGTAAACAATGCCCAAAATGCTTCCGACAAAGGCTGGAAAGCTTTTGAAGGCTCAAAAAACAGATATTGGTTAGCAGAAAATCTTGCCAATTCAAATTATAAGGGTGTGCGTTCTTGCCTTTACAATTACCACAGAATGGGCTTAGATAGGATGACACAAGATGTTGAACTTTCACGTAAAAGTATAGCCGATGGCTTAGAGGGTTTATTAAAAGTACACAACATGCAAATGGGTTCTTTTTTAATGCAAATTTTCTTTCTAGCTAAGGCCGATGAAATAGTAAACATTTTCTCGGTAGCAACGCCTGATGTTAAAAACAAATTGGTGACGCTATTAAATACCATCGATCCTGGTAATGTTACCAAATACGAAAAGCTGCGCGCTAATTAATCTCTTACATCAGCAAAATGAAAGCAAAGTTCTCGGGCATCTTTTTATTGCTGTTTCAACTTTCGTTAAACTTTTGTTTTGCGCAACCTGCCTATGTTTTTCATGATCGTGGACTCGAGAAATTAGAAGCAAAAAATTACGTCGAAGCCATTAAAGATTTTGACCTGGCTTTGCAAAAAGATAAAAACCATGCCCCCTCCTATTGCGATAAAGCGCGCGCTGAGGCTGAAATTGGGAAGAAAGAAGAAGCATTAAAAAACTTTGAACAAGCAATTAAATTAAAGGCTGATTATGTTGATGCCTACTACTATAGAGCCTTGCTCTTTCATAAATTAAAAGATCCTAAAGCCATTGCCGATTTCTGTAAAACAATACAATTAGACCCCAAAAAAACAGATGCCTACTTAAAAAGAGGCTTCTTATATTACACCAATAAACAAGAAAATGAGGCGCTTAAAGACTTCAACAAAGCCATTGAATTAAAATGCACAAGCATTGAAGTTTATTACTTGAGAGGCAAAATTATGTCGCAAAAAGGAAATTTAATTGATGCCCTCAATGACTTCAATGAAGTGATTAAAAAAAATCCGATGTACAGCGAAGCTTTGATTGAAAGAGGAAAAATTTATCTAAAACAAAATAAACTAGAAGTAGCGCTTACCGATTTTAATGCTTGCATTGCCAACAGATTAAATACCGAGGAAATTTATACCCTACGTGCCGAAACCTATTTGCAATTGGGAAAATTTGATGATGCTTTAAGAGATTATAATACGCTGATTGATATTTATAAAACCAAAGATATTAAAGTGTATGCCATGCATGCCGATGCTAATTTTAAGAAAAAGGACTTACCTGCCACCATTAAAGATTGCAATAAAATGGTTTCCTTAAACCGCGAATACGCGCCTGCCTATTTATTAAGAGCAAAGGTTTACACGCTGCAAGGTAAATCAAAATATGTATTGGCACTCAATGATTTTAAAAAGGTTTGCGAGCTTGAGCCCAATAATATTGACGCTTTGAACAACAGGGGAAATTTACTTTTTGAAACTGCAAAATATGCCGAAGCCATAGATATACTGAACAAAAGCATTGATATAAAACCAGAGGCAACTGCTTATTACACGCGGAGTAAATGTTTTTATAAAACCAATAATAAAAAAGCTTGTTGCGCCGATCTAGAAAAAGCGGCTGCAATGGGTAATAAAGATGCTAAAAAAGATATTGGCATCGTTTGTCTTTAATAACTTAAAATCATGAAAATGAGAAAAATGAGATTAATTGGAATTATAGGTGCGCTATTAGTGATCGCTATTGTTTTAGTGCTTAAAATATTTAACAAATCCAGTGTTTTTGCAATCCCATTTTTACTCCCTTTTTTAGTTATGATTTTGATTGATATATCCGGTGGAAGAAAAAGCCAATAATTTTTTTTGCAGCACCGCTGCTATTTTAAAGCAGTTATTAGATTATTCATAAGCCTAATTTTGGGTTGAAATAACACCTATTTTATCTGTGCCATACACATTTTACTTATATTTGTATAACACAATATTCCAATGAAACTTAGATATTTATTTTTTTCTGTTTGCTTACTCGTTTTTAGCAATCAAATAAAAGCTCAACTTTATTTTAATTATGTTGATAGTATAAAAGTACAACTTGTTAACGGAGTTTTACTTAAAAACCCATGGGCTGGTGGGCTTAACTTTTTACAAGTATCTGATATTGATTTAAACTATGATGGCATCATGGATTTGTTTGTGTTTGATCGCACAGGCAATAAGGTTTCTACCTTTATTAATGGCGGAACTGCGAATACCGTTGATTATGCTTACGATCATAGTTTAGTAAACAAATTCCCTAAATTAGATAGCTGGGTCTTATTACGCGATTACAATTGCGATGGCAAAATGGATATTTTTACACATACCAACCTGGGTATTAAAGTATACAAAAATGATGGCGATGCTGTGAATGGTCTTCATTTTACTTTGGTAAAAGGCACCATTTATTCTTATTATGTTGATACTAATCCACCTTCAAATTATCTCAATTTATACGTTACAAGCTCTGATATTCCTGCCATTTATGATGTTGACAATGATGGCGATTTAGATGTATTAACTTTTGATTTTGCTGGTTCAAGAATGCAGTGGAATAAAAACTTTTCATTAGAAAATTATGGCACTTGCGACTCGCTCAACTATTTTATGCTTGTGGATGAATGCTTTGGTGATTTTGAAGAAAACTTCAGCAATAACTCTGTTAATTTAAATGTATGTAGCGCTATTGATCACATTGCACCGTACAACGAACAGTTAGACAATCGTTCAGCCCGTCATTCAGGCTCATGCACCCTTTGTGCAGATTTAAACGGTGATACTTTAAGGGATTTAATTATAGGAGATATTTCATTTGGCAACCTTACCTATCTCGAAAACGGTGGCACCTTGCAATTGGCAGATATAGCAGCTGAACAAACAAATTACCCTTCTTATACAACACCCGTTAATTCACCTATTTTTCCATGTGCCTTTTATGTTGATGTAAATAATGATAGTATTCGCGATTTATTAGTAAGTCCGAATGCAAACAGTTGTTCTATTAGTGACAAATCATTATGGTGGTATAAAAACAACAATACTGACGATTCAGCTTTTTTTCAATTTCAACAAATGAATTTTTTACAAAATGAAATGATTGAGGTTAGTGAAGGTGCTTATCCTGCTTATGTTGATTTTGATAACAATGGTTTAACCGATATTATTATTGGCAATTATGGCTATCCCGATAATGGTTGTGTTTACACCTCCAAACTTACAGCACTGAAAAATGTTGGCTCTGCCACTCAGCCCAAGTTTGAGTTATTTAGTAAGGATTACGCTTCTTTAGGTGCTTTAAATTTACAAAACTTAGTGCCTACTTTCGGCGATTTAGACAATGATGGTGATGCTGATATGATTGTTGGAGCAAGCGATGGCAGACTTTATTATTACCAAAACGTAGCTGCACCTGGCCTTGCAGCTAACTTCACATTAAATAGTGCATTGTTTTCTGGCGTATTATTCGGTCAATTTTGCGCACCTCAATTGGTGGATGTAAATCGTGATAATAAACTTGACTTACTGCTTGGAAGAAGCAACGGAAAATTAAATTACTATAAAAATATTGGCACCGTTACTAACCCAGCTTTTTCTGCTGATAGCGCCAATTACGCTTTTGGCAATGTAAATGTAATTCCAATAAACGTAAGCAATGGATTTAGCTTTCCATGTTTGTTCGATTACAATGGAAGTTATGAATTATTTGTTGGGTCTGCCAACGGTAAAATTTATCATTATAACAACATCGACAATAATTTAAATGGTTCATTTACCTTGCTCGACTCTACCTTTCAGGATATATATGAAGGCGAAAGATGCGCGCCAGTAGTTTATGATATAAACCACGATGCGCAATTAGATTTACTAATTGGAAATTACAGCGGAGGTTTGAGTTTTTATATTGGCGACACCTTAGATTTATCTCATTTGTTAAATAACATCAACTTCATTCCTAACATTAAACTTTATCCCAATCCAACCAACGACAACATTTACTTTGTGATGGACGACATATTAAAAACGCATGCCATTAACATGAAAATAGTGAACATTCAAGGACAAGTAATTTACACTGAGTCATTCGGCGCTGGCACTTTAAATAGCTTTTCTACTGCAAACCTAAAATCGGGAATCTATTTCTGTAAACTTTCCAATAGAACTTTTGTAAGCACTTCAAAATTTGTTGTTCAACACTAATACTTTGCAAAATTGAAAATATCAATTTTAAAGACTTTATTTTTTTTATTGCTCATTGCAGTGCTTTTAGGTACCTGTAAAATCGACAATAGTTTAATTGTAAAAGGTGGAGGAAATTATCCAGAAGCAATAGGAAAAATAATGCTTAATAAGTGCGCTATAAGTGGCTGTCATAATGATATTAGTAAGGATGCCGCCTCAGGCTTATCACTTATTTCTTGGAATAAACTCTTTGAAGGCACAAGAAATGGCGCAGCTGTTATTCCATACAATCACAAACAAAGCACCATGTTTTTATTTTGCAATACATTTAAAGCACTGGGAGTTTCGGTAGCACCCACCATGCCAATTAATAATGAAGCATTAAGTGAAGCAGAAATGATTGCCCTTAGAAACTGGATTGATAATGGAGCCCCTGACGATAAAGGATTTGTAAAATTTAGTGACAATGCCACAAGATCAAAATATTATGTATGTAACCAAGGTTGTGATTTAATTACCGTTTTTGATGCCGAAACCGACCTGCCTATGCGCTGTTTTGAAGTGGGCCAATTTAACAATAGAACCGAATCTCCTCACCAAGTGCGCGTTTCACCTGATGGCCAATACTTATATGTAATTTTATTGAACGGTACAGTATTGCAAAAATTTAGAACAATAGATGACTCCTTTGTGGCGCAAACATATATTGGCAGCGGAAGTTGGAACACTTTTACAATTACCAAAGATGCTAAACATGCATTTGCTATTGATTATAGCGCTGGTGATGGACCAACACCAGGACAAGGCCGTGTAAAATATATTGACCTAAATACAATGGAAGTACTAGCTACTTATGTTGGATCGGGCCTATTCTCTTATCCTCATGCTGTGGCACTTAACAAACAAGAAGATATTTTATATGTGTTTGGTCAAGAAGCCAGTTTCTTTTATAAAGTTTATTTGAGTGCTGCTGGAAGCACGCCATTGCAGCCCGACTTCAGCGGTATGATTACCCTTGATCAATCCAATGGATTATTATTAAAACCACATGATGTATTGTTTACACCTTTGGGCGACAAGTATATTATTTCTTGCCAAAACACCAATGAAATAAGAATTTACAATACTGCTGATGATCAATTAATAAAAACAATTGCTGTTGGAACATTTCCTCAAGAAATTGCTATCTCGGAAAGTAAAAACTATCTTTTTGCAGCATGTATGGAAGACACTGTAAATTTCCCTGGGCTCAGAGGTTCAATTGCAGTGATTGATTTAAATAATCTTACTTTAATTAAACATGTTTACACGGGCTATCAACCTCACGGTTTGGCTGTGGATGATGTTAAACAAGAAGTAATTGTAGTAAATAGAAACACCAATAGTAAAGGCCCTGCTCCTCATCACACCTCTGAATGCGGCGGCAGAAATGGCTATGTTTCTTTTATTGATTTGAATACTTTGGAACTGATTCCTCAAAAAAAAATAGAAGTGTCAGTAGATCCCTATTTTGTGAGCATAAGGCACTAACGCTTCTATCTATAAAATTTGTTTAAGAAAACTGTCGGTGCTCCGTTTTAAATAACTCCTCTTTAGTTAAAGATTTAAAATATTCATAAGTAATCTTTAGTCCTTCTGCCCTATTTACTTTTGGCTCCCAGCCTAAGAGTGCTTTAGCTTTAGTAATGTTTGGTTTTCTTTGTTTGGGATCATCGGCAGGCAAAGGCAAACTAATTAATTTTTGATTGGCACCGGTTAATTTTAATATTTCTTCGCCAAACTCTTTAATTGTTATTTCACTTGGGTTTCCGATGTTTACAGGTAAATGATAATCGCTCAGCAGTAATTTATAGATACCATCAACCAAGTCGGCTACATAACAAAAAGAACGTGTTTGTGAACCATCACCAAACATAGTTAAATCTTCACCTCTTAAAGCTTGACCAATAAATGCAGGCAATACCCTACCATCGTTCAGTCGCATGCGCGGACCGTAGGTATTAAATATTCTAATAATTCTTGTTTCTAAGTTGTGTACATTGTGATAAGCCATAGTGATTGCTTCCATAAAGCGCTTTGCTTCATCATAACAACCTCTTGGCCCAACTGGATTTACATTGCCCCAATAGTCTTCAGTTTGAGGATGCACCACAGGGTCGCCATACACTTCGGAAGTAGAAGCTACCAAAACACGTGCTTTTTTAGCTCTTGCCAAGCCTAAAATATTATGTGTTCCCAAAGAACTAACTTTCAAAGTTTGAATAGGGATTTTTAAATAATCGATAGGGCTTGCAGGAGATGCGAAATGTAAAATGTATTTTATTTCGCCCGGCACATGCACATATTTAGAAACATCATGATGATAAAACTCAAAATGTTCAAGTTTCATTAAATGTTCAATATTCCTCATATCGCCAGTTACCAAATTATCCATTCCAATTACATGGTAACCTTCTTTAATAAACTTATCGCACAAATGAGAACCTAAAAATCCGGCTGCTCCTGTAATTAAAACGCGTTCTTTTGTCATCACCAATCGGGTTAATTTATTATCCTAATAATGTTTTTTTTGTTGCTTCTAATATTGCAAAAGCCTTTTCCTTTGTTGCTGCTTCAGCGTATGTTCTAAGCACAGGTTCTGTACCTGAGGCTCTAATCATTAACCATTCGTCATCCGAGAAAAAGAATTTCCATCCATCTAAATCTTCAACCCTTTGCACTTTATAATCCCCAAACATGGTGTAGGTATTATTCATGCAATTTTTTACTATCGTATTTTTTAATTCCTCTTTCAAATGCAAATCATTTCTCTCGAACCAAAAAGTACCTACAATATCATAAACTTCTTGTATCAATTCTTTTAAAGATTTTCCTGTTTTGGCCATAAATTCCCAAATTACTAATCCCATCCAAATGCCATCACGTTCAGGAATATGACCTTTAATTGCAATACCTCCAGACTCTTCTCCACCAAGCAATACATCTTCTTTAATCATAATACCACAGATGTATTTAAATCCAATTTTTACAACTTCTAAATCAAGCCCATAATGCTCACACATTTTTTTAATTTTTACTGTGGTTGAAAACGCTGTACAAACCTTTCCATTCATGTTTTTGTATTTAACCATATAATGGATTAACAATAAGATGATATGGTGTGAATCAACAAAGTCGCCTTCATTATTATACAAACCAATTCGGTCGGCATCGCCATCGGTAACTAAGCCACAATCAATATCGCCACTCATCTTAATCAATGCTGAGAACTCAGTTAAATTTTTATGAATAGGTTCTGGGGCTTGTCCGTCAAAAGAAGGGTTATAATCACAATGTAAAAAAGTAATATCTGGAAACAATCTACGCATTACATTCTGTCCGGCACCATACATGGCATCATAAGCAAATTGCATGTTTGAATTTTTGATAGCATCCAAATCAAAATTTTTCTCAACATGCTCAACATACATGGTTTCAAGATCAATATAGCTAGCTTTGTCTTCCTTAACAAGTTCATCCATAGATTTAGCTTTTAAATCTATTTTGCAGGTATCTTCAATAATATCTTCAATTTCCTGCACCAACTCAGGCATAAGCGGCCCCCCATAACTGCCTTTAATTTTAAAACCATTATAAGCGGGGGGGTTGTGACTTGCAGTAATAATAATTCCTAAATCGGCACCTAAGTTCACAGCACCTAAAGATATCATTGGCGTTGAAACAAAATCCTTAGCAATACTTACCTTTATACCATAATGTATCATTACCTTGGCACAAGTTTCAGCAAACAATTGCCCAGCAAATCTGCAATCATGACCAATAACCACTGATTTTGATTTACCGTTATTAAGCACCCATTTAGCGGTAGCTTCTGAAACTCTTGCAACATTGGCTACTGTAAAATCATCTGCAATGATGGCTCGCCAACCATCAGTTCCGAATTTAATTTTTGTCATATTCATTTATTTAAAAGGGCTGCAAAGATACTATTTACCTTAAAAAAACAGCTACTAACTTGTATATTTTTAGAATTAACAATATTCTGATACATTAATTTTCAGAAAGTAAACTCAAATTAATCAGCAGGAGCAGCTAAAGTACCGAGCTCATTATTTTATACCGATGTGAAATAAGTAATGGCCCAAATTTGTTTCACTTCATTTGTCCCAAACTTTTTTCCGATCGGCATTTAACAATGTAAGATTTTAAATTATTGGCATAATTTATAAATCACATTGGTATTACAGGCGAAAGAAAAACTCAGCAGCAATTTTGATCAATTATGATTGAGCCCGAACAAAGTCTTTTGATCAACAAATATGAAATGGATCAATTTAACTAAGCTTGTTATGATATTTTTGATTGCTAAATACAGCAATTGAAATAAACAATTTTCATCTCAGCATTTCCTACATAAGTCGAATATTTTAGCGGTTAAAGTCCAAAACTCAAAAAAAAAGTTACATTAGCCATTTATATTTAATTAAGTGGGAGATTTAAACCTAAAATCAAAGGAAGAACTGATTGAAGAGATCAAATTGCTGCAAAGCAAACTCGGCAACTCAGGCCTTTATTTTCCGGGGTTAAACGTAATTAATAAGTTAGAAAAATTAAATAGTGTTAACCACGATAAATATAAATTACTTTTCCAAAAATCGAATGATGTAATCTTTGTTCTTAAAAAAAATGTAATTACCGAGTGCAATGAAAAAACTGAAGATCTTTTTAAAAATGGGAAATCATCTTTTATAGGAAAAGGCATTTGGGATTTATGTGCAATGACACAGCCAGATGGGTCTAATAGCAAAGAAAAAATACAACAATATTTAAAATCATCTCATAAACAAAGTTCACCATTGTTACAGCTAAAAATGCTGAAAAAAAATGGTGAAGCATTTGATGCAGAAGTGAACGTTACAGAATTCTTTGTGGATAATGAAGCATACGCCCATGCAATTATTAGAGATGTTTCGGAGAGAATGGCATTGAATAAAATGCTAAAAGATGAATATGAAAAACGTTTAGAAGAGCAAGACATCACACAGAGCGGCAACTGGGAGTTTAATTCAAATAATTTTGAAGTTTACTGGTCACCTTCTGCCTATGCCATTCATGAAATTTCGGCTAAGGAAAATGCACCTAACTTAAATGAATATTTCGAAATTTTTGTGCATCCCGATGAGCATGATAATTTATTTAATGCCATAAAAGAAAGCGTTAGAACAGGCGATAATTTTAATTTAGATTACAAAATTATTACCCAGCATAAAAACATAAAGTTCCTACACGTAAAAGGCAAAGCGATTTACAACCTTAGTGGCGAGGTTGATAAAATTGTGGGTACAGTAGTTGATATTACCGACAGAAAGGCACTGGAACTGCAGCTTAAGGAAAGCAAAGAAAGCTATAAAGCTTTAGTAGAAAACCTTCCTGAAGGTGTTGTTATTTATACACAAGAGCAAATTTTATATGCCAATATTGGCGCATATAAAATGGTTAATATAACTATAGGTTCAAAAAATCAAAAGAAGTATAGCATTTTTGATTTTGTATTACCTGAATTTAAAGAGCAATTAATTCGAAAAATTAAATTGCTCAAGCATGGCAAAACATTTGGAGAATTTGAAATGAAATTGCTGACAAATGATAGTAAAGTTATAGATATTGAAGTAAGAAGCAATCGCATTCTTTATAAAGGGAAACAGGCAATACAGGCTATCTTTAGTGAGATAACATACAGAAAACAAGTCGAAAAATCTCTCAGAGAAAGCGAAAGGCAATTAAGCACACTTATAAGTAATTTACAAGGGATGGCCTATCGTTGCCTAAATGATAAAAATTGGACCATGGAGTTTATAAGTGATGGCTGCTTTGAACTCACAGGATACACCAAAGCTGACATTCTTTTTAATCAACAAATAAGTTACAGTGATTTAATTTTGCCTGACGATCAAATGCATGTTTGGGAAGAGGTACAACAAGCATTAAAGGAAAAAAGAAACTTTACCCTTAACTATCGCATCAAGACAAAATCTGGCGTAATAAAATGGTTGCACGAACAAGGCAAGGGTATTTTTAACGAGCACAATGAACTTAAAGCATTAGAAGGGTTTATTACAGATATTTCTAAAGAAAAAAACACTGAGAATGCCCTGCAACAAAGTCATCAGAACTATAAGAATTTAGTAGACTTTGTTCCTGAAGGTATTATAATTCACAAAGAAGGAAAAATTGTATTTATTAATAAACGCGGTTTAAGCGTTTTTGGATTTGATGATGACAATGAAGTCATTGGCCGTTCGGTTATGGATTTTGTAAAACCCGAATACAGAGAGAGCGTTAAAAGAAGAATTATTGAGGCATCCCAAGGCAAAGAACAACCATTTCTTGAAATTGAAGTGAAAACAAAAAATGGAGAAATTGTTCAGGTTGAAACAAGAAGTATTCCCTTTATATATAAAAATGAAGCTTGTATTTTAGTTGCAATACATTTAGTTGGCACACAAAAATTAATTGCCAAAGAAACATTGAGAGCCGAAATAGCAGAAGAAGCTAACGCCATATTAAAAAGCGAAATAAATCAAAAAGAGAAAGCACAAAAAGAATTACTTAAATCTGAAATTTATAACAAGAATATCATCAATAGCTCTCTTGATATGATTATTTCAAATGATCATAATTTTAAAATTACAGAGTTTAACAGAGCAGCGCAAATTATTTTTGGATATAAAGCAGATGAAGTAATAGGTAGTGATATAAAATTGCTATTTGCATCAGAAGATGCATTTCAAAAGGTAAACAGCAAAATTGAAAAGGAGGGTTTGTATTCAGGCGACGTTTTGAACAAACGAAAAAATGGAGAGATTTTCGAAAGTTTTTTAACAGCAACGGGTTTACAAGACGATACTGGCAAGTTAATTGGCGGCATGGGCGTTTCTAGAGATATGAGCAAATTAAAAAAAGAACGCGAAAGATTGCATTTGAGTGAAGAACGCTACAAAGCTATTTATAATCAAGTTTTTATTGGCATAGCAAGACTGGATTTAAACGGCATCTATTTACAAGTAAACCAACGCTTTTGCGATATCCTTGGTTATACTGAATCCGAACTATTGAACTTAGATTTTAAAGCGCTAAGCCCTCATGATGAATATATTCAAAAACAAAAAATAATTGAGCAAATCATTATTAATAAAACACCAAATTATACATTAGAAAGAAACTACTTACACAAAAATGGAAAATTAATTCATGCCAATATTAATATATCCTTGGTGCTTAATGAATTTAATGAACCTGTTTACTTAACTTTAGTTTGTGAAGACATTACTGAAAATAAAAAGAATCAAGAACTGTTTTTAAAACAAACTGCCAAGCTTAACTCAATTTTAGAAAGTAGTAATTACTTGGTAATGGCCATTGATCAAAATAAAAAACTTTCTACTTTTAATACTAATACGGCGCAATGGCTTAAAGACGTTTATGGTGTTGATGCAGAAATAGGAATGGCTATGGATAAAAAGCCAATACTTACAAATGAAAAAACAAACCAATACTGGAGTAAAAGAGTAAGCGAGGCGCTGGAAGGAAAACCACAATATTTTGAAGCTAAAAGCAAAAATAGTAAAGGTTTAGAAAATACCTACGAGTTTTACATTAACCCTATCAAAAATGGCACATTGTCAGTAACAGAAGTGGCTATTATTGGCTATAATATTACTGATAAGAAAAAAACAGAGCAGGAGATTATAAGACAAAGTGCTAAATTAAATGCAATTTTTGAAAATAGTTCGCATCAAATATATACTATCAATAGGTCATTTAAATTGTCATCATTCAATGAATTGTTTGCAAAAACAACCATGAAAGATTATGGCGTAATGCCGTTTATTGGTATTGATATGAAAGCAAATGCTATGGAAAGAACTCCAGCAAATCATGCACAAAACTTTATACAATTGCATAAAGAAGCGCTAAAAGGTAAATCGCTACATACTGAATCAAAGGTTGTTGATTTAAAAGGTACAATTGCTTATTACCTTATTTATTTAGATCCAATTATATTACCAGGGAGCACCATTAATGAAGTTTCATATATTGCTCATGATATTACTGATAGGAAACTTGCCGAAAAGAAAATTGTTGAATCTTTAAAAGAGAAAGAAGTTTTATTAAAAGAGGTTCATCATAGAGTCAAAAATAATCTTCAAGTAATTTCTAGCATTTTAAACTTACAAAGAGCCTATTTAAAAGATAAAAGCTCCGATAATACTTTTAGAGAGCTCCAAAATAGGGTGAGGTCTATGAGCTTTATTCATGAAAGTTTATATCAAACCCAAGATTTTATTAATTTGAATTTTGGTAAATACCTAAATAATTTGGTAACAAATATAAAACATAGCTACTCAATAGATGCCGACAATGTTGATTTAAAAGTGATTACTGACAAACTTTTATTGAATCTTGACTATTCTATTCCTTGTGGTTTAATTGTGAATGAATTAGTTTCAAATGCATTTAAATATGCTTTTTTGGAAGGAAGAAAAGGAAAAATTGATGTAATTGTAAAAAAGTTACATAACTTTGTAGAAATAATTGTGGCTGATAATGGTGTTGGGATTAATTCAGAAATAGATATTAAAAACACCGAATCGCTAGGCCTGCAATTAGTTACATCACTGGTTGAGCAAATCGGAGGAACGCTTTTTCATAATAGGCTTAATACAGGTACTGAAATTAAAATTACTTTTGAACTGACAAATAAAATTTAAAAAAAATGAGCAAAACAAATATTCTAATTGTTGAAGATGAAAGCATAGTTGCTAAAGATATTCAACATAGTTTAAAAAAATTAGGTTATAATGTGGTTGATGTAGTTTCAACTGGCGAAAATGCAATTACTGCTGCTTCTGAAAAAAAACCTGATCTTGTTTTAATGGATATTATGCTAAAAGGTGCTATGAGTGGAATAGATGCTGCTCATGCCATTAAAGAAAAATTAAATATTCCGGTAATTTTCCTAACAGCTTATGCTGACGAAAGCACTTTCAATAAAGCTAAAATTACCGAACCCTACGGTTATATCATTAAACCATTCAAAGAAGTTGACCTGCACACTTCCATTGAAATGGCCATTTACAAGCATGAAAAAGTAAGTGAAGTGCAAAAAGAAAGAGATTTCTTATATTCATTGGTTGAAAATAAAGATGCCGCAAGAGATAGCATTTTTATAAGAGCTAACAGCCGTCTTACAAAAGTAAAAAATGCTGATATCTTATTTATTGAAGCATTGAAGGATTATGTAATTGTAAATACAACAAGCACTAAATTTACTATTCATAGCACAATGAAAGATATTTTGGCAAAACTGCCATCATCAGAATTCATTAGAGTTCACCGCTCTTTTATTGTAAGAATTGAACGCATTGCCGCCATCGAATATCCTAATTTAATATTGGATATCGATAAAAAGATATTGCCAATCGGTGGTTCTTACCGTGAAGATTTATTGAATAAGATTAACCTTGTTTAATTAGTTTTTTGTTACGTTTATTTGCCTGGTATTTCAAATTCAGCGGTTGGAAAATTAAAGGCCAAATTCCGGCTGATATTCACAAATGTGTAATTATTGCTGCTCCTCATACAAGTAATTGGGATTTTGTATTTTCATTAGGTGCCCTTAAAATTCTTGGTTATAAAGTTAATTATATGGTAAAGCAAGAGTTATTTGTTTTTCCTTTCTCTATATTACTTAAAAGGTCGGGGGGCATTGCTATTGATCGCAAAAAAAACAACAACGTGGTTGATGAAATGGTTGCTAATATAACTAACTCCAATCATATTTTTTTGATGCTTGCGGCCGAAGGCACACGCAAAAGAGTTGATAAATGGAAATCCGGTTTTTATTATGTAGCTCAAAAAGCTATGGTGCCCATATGCACAGGTTTTTTAGATTATAAAAAAAAGGAAGCTGGTTTTGGACCTGTTATCAATATCACAGAAAATAGTGCCGAAGATTTAGCTAAAATAAAAACATTCTATAGTACTATTAGTCCTTGTATTCCTCAAAACTTTAATGTTAATGGCATTATGATTAATCCACCTAAAGCATAATTCTTTAGATTAAATACCACTGCAAAACTCAGGCTTTATTTTTAATAAACTATATTTGCCACTTTAATATTATCAATGAAATCAACAATTAGAAAAACGGCTGCTCTGTTTATTAATTTTTTAATGCGCAGTAAAATCACCATTCCTATAGCCAATGCGCTATATGAAAATAGCTCCTTTAAATTTAGAGACTTTTTTGTTATGAATGTAAAACAGCCAAATTTCGATTTTAAATGGCATTTTACTTTGTTAAATGGCAAAAAAGTTAATTGTTTGGTGCAAAAAAATATGCCCAATACTTGGCACTTTGCTTTTAGTTATATATGGCACGATACCGGACTAAGTATCATTGAAAAACACTTAAATAATTTCTATAAAAACGATGCTGCCTATTTTGATATTGGCTCTAATGTTGGCTTACGTTCTGTTTATGCCTTAAGCCAAAACCGACCTACCGTGCTTTTTGATCCTAACCCTGAAGTAAGTAAAATTAGCAAGCAAATGATTGCCTTGAATGAATATAAAAATTACAAAATAGAACAATCAGGAGTTTCAGATAGTGAAGGACAATTAAGTTTTTATATTTCATCATCGGCCTACATGAGTAGCTTTGATAAAGAGCACGCTGCAAAAGACAAAATTGTAGCAGAGATAAATATTCCTGTAACTACCATAAACCTTTATTTACAAGCCAATACACAATACCAACCTAAAATTGTGAAGATTGATGTTGAAGGCTTTGAGATTAACGTATTAAAGGGAGCAACCAATATGCTGCAAAATTACAAGCCAGCGCTATTAATTGAAATACTTGACACTTCTGATAATAGAAAAGCCATATTAGACTATTTGGCAACATATAATTACGAAGCTTATTACTTATTTAATAGGAGAGAAAAAATGCTTGAAAAAGCAGAAAACAGCAACCCAAAACAAAATCACAATTACCTTCTTATTGCTGACCAAGATTTGAAAAAATATTTACAAGACCTTAATTGTTTTTCTTAATCTTAAACAGATTGATTTTTAAATAATTCATGCTCAATATTTTTTATCAAAATATGAATCACTTTAATGTGAATTTCTTGTGCCCTATCGGCATATTTAGAATGAGGGGCACGAATTTCTACATCAGCCATAGCGGCTAATGCTCCACCATCTTTTCCTGTTAATACTATTACTTTAATTTGTTTTTCTTTAGCTGCCTTTACAGCGTTTATAATATTAGCAGAGTTACCACTTGTGCTAATGGCCAATAATACATCACCTGTATTACCAACACCTTCAATAAATCTCGAAAAAATATGTTCAAAGCCATAATCATTAGCCGCACAAGTAATAAAAGCAGGGTCTGATATTGCAATGGCTGCTAATGATTTTCTGTCATTTCTAAACCTGCCACTTAATTCTTCTGCAAAATGCATTGCATCACTCATTGAACCTCCGTTTCCACAACTAATAATTTTGTTTCCACTCGTAAATGCTTGAAGCATCATTTTTGAGGCATTTTCAATTGCTGCTATAGCAGATGGCGTATTAATAAAACGATTCAATGTTGAAGCGCTTTCATTTAACTCATCAAGAATTGAATTTATCATGCCTAAAAGAGTAGATTTAATTTTTCAAAACCCAAACCTCAGTTTGTTGCGTTTTTAAGTTGCGCATGGCGTCATTGGCATCGTTGGTTGAGTTATAGCTGCCACAACCAACTCTATACAATCCTGTTTTAGTTTGCCCAATAATACTAGCAGTGATGTTTTTAAGTTTTAATTGTTCAATTTGTTTTTCAGCATTTTCCAGCACTGCAAAACAGCCAGCAATTAAAGTATAAGTTCCATTTGTATTGCTATTTGCAGCTTGCACAACTACTGCAGCTACTTTGGTGGTTTCAGCCACAGCAAAATCATCCTCAATATTTTCAGCAGCAGCAGCAATTGTAGCGGCTTCAGCAACTCTCATAGGCTCAATTTTAGCCATCTCCAATGAAAAACTGTGTGCAGCAGGCTTGTACAAATTTGATGGTGTGCTGCTGAAATAGCCCGATGTTTGAACTTGTATTTTGTCTTTTATAGTTGATGAAAAAGGAAAAAGAAAAAGACCAATTGCCAGTGGTAAAAACAATATTGGCAACGCAAACTTTCTATACTTTTTTAGGATTGGTTTTGCCTTAACTGAAGGTCTATCTTTAAAGGGATTAGCGTGTGGAGCAAATCCTCCTCGCTGAACAGCTGATGATTGAAAGCTTTGTAAACCAAAAGAAGTGGTAGCATAATTTACATTACTTACAGGACTAAATTGGATATTTTTCTCTACATCTAATCTTAAATAGCCAATGGCTTCAAAAAACACTTTTTCACCTACCGATAATAGATGTTTAATTTTAAAAACATCCTTATCTATAATTTCTAAAGCCTCTTGGTAAGTAACCTGATTCTGCTGAACAATCATATTGGCTAATAAACCATCATTAATAATCAAGTTTTTATTAAATACCAATTGTTTGCATGGTGCAGTAAAAATATGTTGGGTAGGATGAATCTCTGCCCCCTTGTAATTACTAACAAACCCCCCAAATGAAGGGATAATTACACAATTGTGCTTAAACAATAATTGTTTTATGTATCTATCTATCTGCAATTCCATGCTTCAAATATAACCTATTATTCATAAAAAATAAAATTGAAATGTTTTTATCCCTTTTATTTTTTGCATTTGTATCATTTAAAAGCAATAAATCTATAGTGTTGATGGCTTAATCTACAGCTTTTAAAGCGATGAAATGAGAAAGATGACTCAACTTTAAATTTAAGCTTATCACTAAATAAAAACTTCTTGTTTTTTAACTCAATTTACTGCATGCACATGGCCAACCTACATATCAACTTTAATGCCTCTTTAAGGTATGCATACAGATTGGTGTTTAAGCGCGCTTTAACATATAAAACTAGGGTTTCAGCGAGTTGTTATTTTCTACTTATTAATTAAAGTTAAAGTTATACAATCGCTTGTTTTCTGAACTATTAAGTCTTACTTTTGATTTAACATTATTGAAATTAATTTTCAAATTATATCGCTCACTTTTTAACTAAGAATTATGTCTAAAATGCTCGACCTTAGTAAACAAATATTGACCAAAGTAAGTTTCGACAGGTCACTTTTCCGTAAAGAACTTTCTAAAGCATATAACCTTTTAGTTTGGGATGAAAAGGTAATGCTAAAATTTTGGTGCTTGGCTACTTTCGGGTACCTTTACAGAGATATAATTATCGAAGTTTGGAGAAATGTCACGAGGAGCTAATAAAATTTAAATTTCTTTTTAAGCCGTTAAATTTAGTGCGCTTTACAGCAGATTTTTTAAATACGCGCTCAAAAGCTAAGCTTGTTATTTCTGCCCATTCTGTTTTTGTCATTGCTAAAAGACTTTCATTGGCTTTCAATGCTTCATGCTGATGAGGTTTTGAGAATCTATTCCAAGGACAAACATCTTGACAAATATCACACCCAAAAGCCCAGTCTTCAAACTGCCCTTTAAAAGAAGTGGGAATTTCTTCTTTTAATTCAATCGTTAAATAGCTAATACATTTGCTGGCATCGAGCTGAAATGGCGCATATAAAGCATCAGTTGGGCAAGCATCAATGCACCTTGTACATGTGCCACAATAATCTTTTATTGCTGTATCTGGAATAAGATTTAAATCGGTAATTAATTCTGCAATAAAAAAAAACGAGCCACTATTTTTGTTAATGATGTTGGTGTTTTTGCCCATCCAACCCATACCCGATTGTTTAGCCCATGCTTTGTCCATCACCGGCGCAGAATCAACAAAGACTCTTCCTTCAATTTCGCCAATTTTTTCTCTTAAAGTATCAATTAGCTCATGTAGTTTAGCCTTAATTACCTCGTGATAATCGGCACCATAAGCATACTTACTAATTTTAGGAGCATCTTTATGAACTTGCACTTCACTAGGATAATAATTTATCATTAACGAAATTACACTCTTTGCGCCAGGCACCAGCAATCGTGGGTCTAAACGCTTATCAAAATGATTGGCCATGTAGGCCATAGCGCCATGATAATTTTGATTGAGCCAATGCTCTAAACGCGGAGCTTCCTCTTCTAAAAAACGAGCAGTTGAAATACCACAAAAATCAAAGCCAAGTTTTGCTGCTTCATGCTTTACAATGGCAGTATGTTTCGACTTCAAATCATCAAGCATACGAGATCTATTTGCTAATCATTTTATCCAAAAACATTGTTCTTTACCTGTGCATCAGCCACAGCGAGGGTAACCATGTTTACAATTTCTCTAACACTGCTGCCTAATTGTAAAATATGAACCGATTTGTTTAAGCCTAAAAGCACAGGACCTATTGCTTCTGCTGTTCCCATTTCTTGCATTAATTTATAAGCAATATTTCCTGAAGCTAAATTTGGAAAAATTAGGGTGTTTACATTGCCATGTTTTAAGGAAGAAAAAGGAAATTGCTCTTCCATTAAATCTTTATTTAAAGCAATATTTGCCTGCACTTCGCCGTCTACAATTAAATCAGGATAATCTTGATGTAAAGTAGCAATTGCTTCTCTTATGATTCTGGTTTCTGCATTATCAACTGAACCAAAATTTGAATAGGATAACAATGCAATACGAGGAACAATATTCATTAACCTTACTGCATTGGCTGTAAGCAACACAATTTTTACAAGCTGCTCTGCTGTAGGGTTGGTATTGATAGTAGTATCAGCAAAAAACACAGGACCTTTTTTGGTCACCATAATATACATACCTGCTACCATTCCTATTTCTTTTTGAACCCCAATGATTTGAAGTGATGGTCTAATGGTATCTGAATACTTTCTGGTAAGTCCACTAATCATAGCGTCTGCTTCACCTGTTTCAACCATCATTGCACCATAATAATTCCTTTCTAACATGGCCTTTCGCGCTTCAAACAGTGTAAAGCCCCTTCTCTTTCTTTTTTCAAAAAACAAATCCCCAAATAAATTTCTTTTTTCATCAAAATTCTTTTGCCTGATATCAATGATATGAATGTCTTTTAAATCAAGATTATTGTCAATGATGAGTTTATTAATTTTCTCTGTATCACCAAGTAAAATTGGAATAGCAATGCCCTCGTCATTAACTTGCTGTGCGGCTTTTAGTATTTTATAATGATCTGCTTCGGCAAACACTACGCGCTGTGGTTTTTGCTTTGCCCTTATGGTAATATTTTTCATTAATTTATTATCCAAACCTAATCGTTGAATCAACTCATTTTCATAAGCTTCCCAATCGGTAATTGGATAACGTGCCACTCCAGAATTGATGGCTGCTTTAGCCACTGCAGGCGCCACTTTGTATATTAAACGATTATCGACAGGTTTTGGAATAATATAATCTTTACCAAAGGTAATGTTCTTTGAATTGTAGGCTAAATTTACATTTTCGGGCACTGCCTCTTTTGCTAACTCAGCAAGCGCATACACAGCAGCCAATTTCATTTCTTCATTAATTTTTGTGGCTCTAACATCGAGTGCGCCTCTAAAAATAAATGGAAAACCAAGCACATTATTTACTTGATTAGGATTGTCACTTCTACCTGTAGCAACAATAGCATCTGGGCGCGCAGCAACAGCATCGGCATAGGAAATTTCAGGATCAGGATTGGCCAATGCAAATACAATTGGCTTATCACCCATTGATTGTAACATCTCTTTATTTACAATATTCCCTTTCGATAATCCAAGAAAAACATCAGCACCAACCATGGCTTCTTCAAGTGTATTGATGTTTTTTTCAGTTGCAAATAATGCCTTAGTAGACTCTAAATTTGGTCTATCTTTTCTTATCACACCTGTGCTATCTAACATAACAATATGCTCTCTTTTTGCTCCTAAAGCCAAATAAAGTTTTGTACAAGAAATGGCCGAAGCACCTGCCCCATTTACAACAATGTTTACCTCATCAATTTTTTTATCGCTCAATAACAATGCGTTTAGCAATGCCGCACTTGTTATAATTGCAGTGCCATGCTGGTCGTCATGCATAATAGGTATATCCAATTCCTCCTTTAATCTTCTTTCAATTTCAAAACATTCTGGTGCTTTAATATCTTCTAAATTTATACCCCCAAAAGTTGGACTTATTGCTTTCACTGTTCTCACAAAAGCATCAATATCAGTTTCCGCTATTTCAATATCAAATACATCTATGTCAGCATAAATTTTAAAAAGCAAACCTTTACCTTCCATCACTGGCTTTGAGGCTTCGGGACCAATATTGCCAAGCCCGAGCACAGCGGTACCATTACTTATTACTGCAACTAAATTACCTTTTGCAGTGTATTTATATACGTCTTCAGGATTTTTTTCAATCTCCAAACATGGCTCTGCCACACCTGGCGAATAAGCTAAACTTAAATCACGTTGCGTATTATATGGTTTTGTGGGAACAACTTCAATTTTTCCAGGTCTTCCTAATGAATGATAATCCAATGCATCTTGTTTTTTTATCTTCGCCATTTCGTTTAGATTTTAAATAAGGGATACAAATTTAATTTTTTTAGTTTGCGAAAAGCTATTCATTTTAATTAAGTTTGTTTTCTTAATTATTAAAGAAAAGTTTTGATGCTGCGCTTATTCATTTTTATCTTTACAATACATACCTTTCTCTCAACTCAATTGTTTGCGCAACAATCTATAAACAATGGTATTGCTTTAATTTTTGAGCGCTATCAAAAGAAAAATAACCAAGCGGGAAAAGCTATTAAAAACAATCAAAACGGTTTTTATAAAAAATATATATCAAAGCAAATTTCTGCCAACTGTGTCTTTAAAAATACTTGCTCAGTATTTATGTATGAAGCGCAACAAAAATTGGGCTTTGGAAAGGGTTTTTTACTCGGGATTGATCGCCTTAGCAGGTGTGGCACATCAGAAAACACTTATAATTATTTACCTTCTTTAATATGGAATAGCAATAGTACTTTAATTGATGACTTGCACTTTTATGAATAAAATGTACAAGTTCATTTTCATTCTATTAATTTCTATCAGCTACCAAAACATGCATGCACAGGTATTGGTAAAAATTAATGAAGATTTTTTATCGCACTTGATGCAAGATAATTTTGAACTAGAGCGATTGGCCTATTACAAAACAATTGATTTTTCGTCTCCTTCAGCTGTTTCTTTAGCCAAAGATATTGTTTACCTATCTTCAAAATACAAAGATACTTTACTGTTAAATAAGTATACATTATTTGCAAAAGATACCAATGATTTAATACTCGTTTTTTATGGCGCTTTGGTACTAAATTCAAATAAAATATATAGTCATATTATACAAGAATTAACTTTAAAAAAAATAGCTGAGAGCAAAATAGCTCAATTGAATGCGCTAATTGATTTTATTGAAGGAAAGGTAAATTCAAAAACAAATTCAAATCAGTTTAACACCACCTCAGAAAGAATAAAAAAACTACAAAAAAAATCATTATTTGTTGCTACATTATTGTCAATTATTGTCCCTGGCACTGGTAAGTATTATTTAATGCAAAATGGAGAAGCTACAGGAACTATCTTTTTAAATCTATTAGCTTCGGCTCCTTTAATCGAGAGTATTATTAAGATTGGACTTGTAAGCACAAGCACATTAATCACTGGATTAGTTTTTCTTCCGGTTTATATGGCTAATATATATGGAACAGTTATTTCAAAAAAACTACTTTTAAAAAAATTAAACACACAACTAAAAAATGAAGTATTGGATTATTGTACTTACCAGCTTCGTAATTAGCAATACATTTGTATGCGCTGGCAATGGCAACCTTAATGATAAATTAGGGAGCAATGACAGTATTTACAAAATGGAACTTCTTAAATTGGAGTATACATTTTTTTTAGCGCAAACTGATGCAGAAAGATATGATGCCTTATTTCAAAAAGTGTTGCTTTCATTTAAAAATATTGATTTTGCAAAAGCATTAAGGGAAATAACCAGAATAAAAGAGTTAGATCAGAAAATATTACAAGAAAAAGCATTTTACGACGCTATAGAAATCTTATTATTTGACGCTCAACTTTACAACTCATGTATTGATATTATTAATGCAGATAACGCAGGGAAGCTTACTATTCAAAAGTCTTTCATAAAGAGCTTGTGCTTAAATCAGGAAAGTCAATATGAACTCATTATTACTGAAATAAGGCAGGCATCGGAAGTTTTGAAGCTTGATACAAGTAGAATTATGAGCGCCTTACAAAATTATTTTATTGAAAGCACTGAAAAAAAATCATCACTTTATCAAGCATTATTGCCAGGTGCGGGAATGATTAAAGAAGGTGAACTAAAAGAGGGAATGGTATCTTTTTTACTCAATGGTATTTTTGTTGCCTTACCAATTTTTCTTTTCAAAAAGCAATTATTCTTCAATGCTTTTTCCTACGGAATTATGCCTTTTTCAAAATTTTACTTTGGGGGTATCAGACACACAAAACATTTGGCAATGATAAATAACGAAAAGAAGCTAGAAGAAATAAAACAAAAAAATGCAGAATTGCTTTTTGATTTTTACAATCAATAAATTAGCAAGCTTATCTCAATAAAGTTACACTTCCAATCATTTCACGATCAACACCTCCATTATCTTTTAGATAAACTTTCCAAATGTAATTATCTTGTCCGTGATCTTTTCCATCCCATGCTTGCGACATACTTGTAGCAGTGTGAATCAAATTACCCCAGCGATTATATATTTCCAACCTAAACTCTTTTATACCTCCGCCTAAGGGCATAAATACATCATTTAATCCATCACCATTTGGCGTGAATGAGCTTGGGAAATACAAAACAAAGTTATCTTCAACAATCACAGAATCTGTTATTTGCTCAACACAACCTTGCTCAGTAACCACTGAGAGATTGACATAATAAGTACCTACTTCTTCAAAAGTATAATTATACGATGCTGCGCTGCTATTTCCGTAGGTTCCTAAATCCCATATTTGGGAGGCACAATTAGGTGTAATGTTTTCAAAAACAATATTGCTATTCAATAAATCAGTTACCTGAGGTGAAATAGTATACTGCAATTCAGCTGTAGGATATATTTCTATATATTCATCAATTGTTTTAGTATTGCTGCAGCCATTTGCATCAAAAACAGTAAGACTAACACTATATAAACCTGGGAATTGATAAGCATAATTTGGATTGTTTTCTATGCTGTTACCACCATCACCAAAATTCCACAAACTAGAAACAATGCCAACACTGTTGTTAACAAATTCAATACTCGAAGGTAAACAATCAACCACAATTGGAGCCAAGAAGCTTGCCAAAGGATTAGGATTTACAGTAATTAATATGTTGGCGGTAGGATTTACAGGGTTACAAATATCTGTTACTTGCACTGTATAGTTTCCTGCATTATTTACTGTTATACTTGCAGTTGTTTCGCCCGTATTCCATAGATAGGTTTGTGCTTGAGAACATGTTAAAACTACACTGTCATTTTCACAAAAAGTTGTTGAACCATTATTACTAATGGTTGGTGTGGGCGCTAATGCCATTGCAGTAATCATTATTGGATTAGAGGCCACTGAAGTACAATTATTTGCATCGGTATAGGTAACTGCATAATTCCCGGAGTTAGTTACATTGATTGTAGAAGCAGTGCTTCCTGTGTTCCAATTATTCCCATTTGGCTCGCTCGATTGCAAAGTAACGCTTGATCCTATACAAAATGCTGTTGGACCGCTTGCGCTGATGATTGGGCTTTGAGGTAAGGCATTCACAATAACAATAACATCAGCAGATTGTGGCGATGGGCAGCCATTTGCATCAATGATACTTAAATTAAATGTACCAGATTGTGTAACAGTAATACTTTGCGTGATATAAGTGTTTGACCAATTATAGCCGGCAGCAGCTGAACTTGTTAATACAACATTATTACCATAACAAAAAGTTGTAACACCATTCGCAGTTATTGTTGGTGCAGCTGGCACTGCAAACATTGTGATGTTTGTTATTGCAGAAGTAGGTGTAACACAGCCTGCAGCATTGGTATTAGTAATAGAAAATGTACCCGTAGCAAACACCGTAATACTTTGTGTGGTAGCCCCATTACTCCATAAATAGGATGATGAAGTAGAACTTGTTAATGAAACACTATCACCTGTACAAAAAGAAATTGGTCCACTTGCTGTAATAATTGGAGCAGGAGGTGGCGCAAGTACAGTAAATAAAGTATTTGCAGAAGTAGCTGTACAACCATTAACATCAGTAATTGTTACATTGTATGAACCAGAAGTTGTTAAAGTAATTGTTTGTGTATTGGCACCATTGGACCAAGTATAAAGATTGGCAGCTGTTGATGTTAAATCTACCGTGCCTAGCGGGCAAACTGTTAATGGGCCTGAAGCGCTAATAATAGGCACTGAAGGCAATGGATTAACAAGTACGTTAACTGGCGCTGAAATTGAAGAACTACATCCATTCGCATCTAAATAATAAACAGTATATGCCCCTGAAGTGTTCACTGTAATACTATTTGCAACAGCCCCAGTGTTCCATGTATTATTACTTGCTGCTGTTGATGTTAATGTAACACTGTTTCCTTGACAAAAAGTAATTGGTCCATTCACATTAATTAAAGGGGCAGCTGGTTGATTATAAACAGTTACAGTAATTGGTGCAGAAGGTAAAGATGTACAGGTGCCATCGGTAACAATTAAAGTATAATTTGTTGTGGCAGCAGGTGTGCAGATAGGATTTGCAATATTAGGATTGCTTAAACCAGTGGCTGGACTCCAAGTATAAGTGGTACCACCTGTTCCATTTAAAGTTGTATTTCCCCCTGGGCAAACAGCAGCGTTAATGCCAGGATTGGCAATTGGCAAAGCAAGCACATTGACAGTAATATCATCAGTATTTTGACAGCCATTGGCATCGGTTACAGTTAATGTATAAGTTTGCGTATTATTAAGTGTAACAGTAGGATTGTTAATATTTGAAGCAGATAAACCATTTACAGGCGACCAGCTGTAGCCTGCTCCTCCAGAAGCGTTTAAGGTAACATTTGCGCCATTACAAATACTTTCATCGGCCCCTGCATAGGCTGTAGGCAATTGATTTACAGTAATAGTAGCTGTTTGAGTTCCAACACAGCCATTAGAGGCAGTTGCAGAAACAGTAAAAATATCAGTGGCAGTTGGTGCAACCCAGATAGAATCATTTGCAGCATTCGCATATAAATAAGTGCCAGTCCATGTGCAATTTGTTGCTCCTGTAACGGTTATCACAGCTGTATCTCCAACACAAATTGCGGTTGGATTTACCACTGTATTAAGTATTGGTGTTGGATATATGTTAATTACCTTTGAAGCAGCAGCAGTGCAACCTATTGCATTAGTAGCAACTACAGTAAAAGTAGTTTGTGCATTAATCGTTGCTGTAACCGGATTAGCAGTGTTGTTATTGACATTTACTACTGGGGTCCAAGAATAAGTTAAATTACTGCCTGAAGCTAAAAGATTTACTGTGCCACCGGCACAAACAGTATCTGCAGCGGCAATAATATTAATATTAAAAATTGGCGATACTACAGCAATAACAGGAGTTCTAGGGCTAATACAGCCGCCAACAACAGATTGTACATAATAGGTAGTTGTGTTATTTAAAATTGGTGTATTGAGTGTACCACCTGTTTGAACTATTGTTCCGCCTGCTGGCACTGTAAACCATTGCAATATTCCGTTACCTGTAGCTGTTAAACTAGCATTTTGTCCAGCACAAATGGTGTCATTCACCCCTACAGGTGGTATATTTACAGATTGCACTATATTTACTTGATAATCTTCTATTTCTCCATAAGTTTGATTTAAACATGGGCTTGTAGGTGGTGAAGCATAATTTGACCTGAGGCGCATACGCGTAATACCTAACATAGCTGAAGCAGGAACATTAACTATACCTGTAAAAACTTGAAAACCTGCAGCGCCTGAATTCCATACAAACTCGCCAACATCAGTAAATAAATTATTATGATTAAAATCAATCCAAATACCAAATCCTTGTTGGTAGGTTGCACCACATTGCACTGAAACATTAAAGCTACAGCCCTGCGCTACAGTTACAACTTGGTTGGGGTAATAGATATAGTTATTGGGCATATTATTGCAGCCCGAATTATTGTTTGTGATATTTGTGGTACCATTGGTGGTGGAGAAGCTATTTACAAAATCGTTAGTAAAAGCTGATTGGCAAGGATTGAAAAAAGTAGCGGTACAATAAGGAGCTTGGGCGCTGAGCATTGTATTACTCAAACATAAAATGAGAAGTACAAGAGAAAATTTGCTAAATCGATTCATTGTTTTGATTTATTTGTCCTCTGTTATTTTGTAGTTTTTATCATTTAGCAAAACAGCTTGCCTTTCAGCAGGTATTTTATCAAATTCTTTT